>NZ_JACSGS010000020.1:0-71754 GCF_014334315.1 Aurantimonas sp. DM33-3
CCGACAGGTCCTCGTTGATTCTTACGGCCATCGCTCTTTCCCTCCCTTCGCCAGACAGGGAATCACGAACGCCCAGGACAGGAAAATCACAGCTGAGTCAGATCAAGCGCAGGCGGGTATCAGTCGAGAAACACCCGCGAGCGCGCCGCGGCCCCCATCGCATCCACCACCGAGATATCGACGAAGCCTGGCTCCAAGGGCTGCCAGCGCGCCTGCCGCTGCAACGCGTCGCGGGCCACGGGGCGGCCGTCCACATACCAGGTAAAGGGCGGCTGGCCGTTGCGCACCTTCAGGAACAGCTCGCTCCCGGCACCCGAAACGAGGCCCAGTTCGACCTTCGCCGCATTCGGCGGAAACACGATCTCCGGCTTCAGCCCGCTCTGGGCGAGATCCGCGGCCCGGCCGACCCGGCGCATTGGCGGCGGCAGGCCGCCCCCGGCCGAGGCGAGGATGCCCGGCGGCGGACCGGCGAGCCGCGTCACCGGCCCGATCCGCGCAAACACGTCGCGCATCACCGGCACGGCCGAATCCTGGCCGACGAGGCCGGCCACCGGCGCCCCGTCCGGCCGTCCCAGCCACACGCCCACCACGTGCCGCCCGTCATAGCCGATGGTCCAGGCGTCGCGGTAGCCATAGGAGGTGCCGGTCTTGAAGGCGATGTCACCGGGCGAGCCCTTGGTGGTGGTCGAGGCGCCGGCGAGGATCGAGGTTACGTACCACGCCGCCTGCGGCGACAGGATGCGCTTGCCCATCGCCGGCTCGGCGCTCCGCTCCACATGCAGCGGCATGGCGACGCCGCCATTGGCGAGCCCGCCATAGATCCGCACCAGATCCTCCAGCGTCAGCCCCAGCCCGCCGAGCCCGATGGCCAGCCCCGGCAGCGACCGGTCGCCGAGCTCCGGCGCGGCGCCCGCCCGCCGCATGCGATAGACCAGCCGCGACGACCCGACCGCTCCGAGCAGTTCCACCGCCGGCAGGTTGCGCGACAGTTGCAGCGCCCGCCGCGCGGTGATCACGCCCTCGAACTCCCGGTCGAAATTCTGCGGCGTATAGCCGGCGAAGCCGCCGGGTGAATCGTCGACGAGGCTTTCGGGATGGGCGATGCCACGCTCGAAGGCGAGGCCGTAGATCAGCGGCTTCAGGGTCGAGCCCGGCGAGCGCACCGCCCGCGTTAGATCGACGAAGCCCTGCCGCTCGCGGTCGAAGAGGTCGGGCGAGCCGACCTGCGCCAGCACCTCTCCGGTCGCCGCATCCGCCACCAGGAGGGCAAGGCTCACCGGCTTCTTCAGCCCCTGCGCCTTCTGGCGCACATAATCCTCCAGCCGCGCCTGCAGGGCCTTGTCGATGGTCAGGTCGATCCGCGCCGCCTCCGGCTTTGCCTGGTGCAGCCGGACCGAAGCATGGGCGGCGAGCATCGGCAGCGCCCGCCGGCCGGTCGGCATCGCCTCGCGCATGGCGCGCGCCGCCTCGCGGTCGCTGATCAGCCCCAGTGTCGCCATCCGCGCGATCACCCGGTCCCGCGCCGCCCGGGCGCGGTCCGGATAGCGGTCCGGCCGATAGCGCTCGGGAGATTGCGGCAACGCCACCAGCAGCGCGGCTTCCGCCGCCGTCAGCCGCTTCGGCTCCTTGCCGAAGAAGCTCAGCGCGGCCGCCCGCACGCCTTCCAGATTGCCGCCATAGGGTGCGAGCTGCAGATAGAGCGACAGGATCTCGGCCTTGGTCCGGCTGCGCTCCAGCGCAAGCGCGACGAGGATCTGCTCGGCCTTCGCCGCGAGACTGCCCGTCGGCAGGCGGCCCAGGAGCCGCGCCACCTGCATGGTCAGCGTCGAACCGCCCGACACGATCCGCCGCTCGGCCAGCGACTGCCACGCAGCCCGCACGAAGGCGACCGGATCGACGCCGCCATGTTCGGCGAAGCGTTTGTCCTCCCAGGCGACCAGCATCTCCAGATAGCGCGGATCGACGTCGCCCGCCCCGGCGGCCAGCCGCCAGCGCCCGTCACCATTGGCAAAGGCGCGCAGCAGCGCCCCGTCGCGGTCGCGCACCTCCACCCCGGTCGCCGGGGTCTCGATGGCGGCGATGCGCGCCGTCACCGCACGCTCGAAGGCCGAATAGCCGGCGCCCAGCACAGCGATGGCCAGCAGAAGGCCGAGCAGCCCCAGTTGCGCCAGACGGCGCCGCGCCGACATGGGATCAGTTCCCCGTCGCGAAGGCCCGGCGGATCGCGCCCGCCCTCACCGCAGCGGACCGATGACCGAGGCGCTTGTCTCGTCGGTGCGCCCGCGCCGGCTCGGATCGTACATGTTCTGCACCAGCGCCGCCGGATGGACGAACTCGCCCGGCGACACAGCCCGCACGATATAGGCGAAGCGCCTTGTGGCCGTGTCGCCGTCGCCCTGGTCGATGGCCGCCAGGAAGCGCTCGGCCCGGAACTCCGTATGCGCCGCCTCGCCTGTCAGCTGCAGCCAGTCCAGCGCCGCCACGTCGCCGCCGCGCAGGATCGCCGGATTGTCGATCTCGAAGCCCGCCGGCAGCGGGTCGTCGACCATCAGCCGTGCCGGTCCCGAATCGAGCGGCGTGACCTCCAGCACCGTGACCAGCCGCTCGCCCTGCCCGATGGCCGACGGATCGGCCGGATCGCCGTCCAGCGTGTAATAGCGCCGGTCGATGGCATAGCCGTCCGATTGCGCCGCCGGCGCGAACTCCGGCACGCCGCGCAGGGTGATCTCGGCCCGCACCGGCTGTGCCGCGCGGTTGGCGATGTCCAGCCCGCCGCTGATGTCGGCCGCCGTGAAGGCCGCCGCATACGGCCCGTCCACGTCGCGCCCGGCCACCGTCAGCTTGGGCGGGCTGCGGTCGAGCAGCGCATGCGCCGCCAGCAGCGACCAGGAATCCTCCTGCGTGCTGGTAAAGCGCTGGGTCCGCCGCGCATCGTTCACCTGCCGCACCAGCCCGTCGAAGGAGACCCCGTCGATCGCCGTCTCCAGTCCCAGCGTCAGGATCGCCGCATCGTCGCGCAGCGGCGTGCCGTAATCGCCGCGCTGCGAATTGAGCAGCGGCGAGCCGATGGCGTCATCGACCGCGGCGCGGAACACCCGCTCGGCCCGCACCCGGTCGCCATAGAGCGCCAGCGCCGCGCCGATCTGGGCCTTGGCGAGCGGCGTCTTGAAGTTCACCAGCTCGTTGTCGGCGTAATAGCGCAGGTCGCCGATGGCCGCCCGGCCGTTGCGGGCCAGCACATAGCTCGCATAGGCCACCGGCCCGAAGTCGGGTGCGTCCGGCAGATAGGCGAGGCTGTTGCGCAGATTGTCGATGGCAAGATCGAAGCCTTCCTCGGGCACCTTGTAGCCGGCCTCGCGGGCCCGGGTCAGGAAGTCCGTCACATAGGCGTCGAGCCAGAGGTCGCCGTAATCGGGCCGCCACAGGCCGAAACTTCCGCTCGACGACTGGTTGGCCAGCACGCCCGAAATGGCGCCGTCGACCCGCGTCTTCACGTCCTCGACGCGGTCGAGGCCGGCTGCGAGGATGGTCGGCTCCAGATAGACCAGCGGCATCGCCCGGCTGGTGATCTGCTCGGTGCAGCCATAGGGATAGACGTCGAGCGCCCGCACCACGCCGGCCACGTCGAACTCGGCCGCCCCGGTGACGCTCAGCGTCGCGGTGGCCGTGCCCGGCAGGAAGTCGGCGAACAGGCTGCGGTCGAAATCGAACCGCCCGCCATTCGCCGCCAGGGTCACGGCGCTCTTGTCGACGGTCTCCGGCGCGATCGAGCGCACCGGCAGCGTGACCCGCTTCGACAGGATGTCGCCATTCGGCAGCGTCAGCGCCACCTCCAGCGTGCCGTCGCCGACCGCCGCGCCGGTCACCGGCATCAGGAAGGTCTCGCGGCGGCCCGCCACCAGATCGAAGCGCCGCGGCGCGGTGTCGTCGAAGGCGACGATCCCCTCCGCGCCCGACACCGCCAGGCTGGCCGCGCCGGTCGGCCCCTCGACATGGGTCACGTCGATGGCGATACGCGAGCGGTCGCCCGGCGCCAGGAAGCGCGGCTGGTTGACCGCAATCACCACCGGGTCGCGCACGATCATGGAAGCATTGGCCTCGCCCACCCCGGTCTTCGACCAGGCCAGCGCCATCAGTTTCAGCGTGCCGTTGAAGTCGGGAATATCCAGCGGCACTGCCGCGGTCCCGTCCTCGCCGACCGTCACCACGCCGGAGAACAGCGCGACCAGCGCCTCCATCGGCGGCGGGCTGTCATAGCTCGCGCCGGCGTCGCCGCCCGAGCGCACGCTGCCCGGCGCGCCCTGCATCCGGTCGATCAGCTTGGAATAGAGGTCGCGGATGTCGACGCCGAGGCGCCGCTTGCCGAAATAATGCCCGCTCAGCGACGGCGGCTGGAAGCCGGTGATGTTGAGGATGCCCTCGTCCACCGCCGCCAGCGTCAGATAGGCGGTCTCGCCCGCCGCGACGCCGTCGACCGAAATTTCCACCGTCATCCGTTGCCGCGGCTCGGTCTTTTCCGGCGCCGCGATGGCGACCTGCAGCGCCCGTTCGCCCGGATCGACCTCGGCATGGGCCAGCCCGATCGCCCGGCCCGGCATCCGCTTCTGGTCGAGGTCCATCGGCCGGTAGACGATCGCCGCGATATAGGCGCCCGGCCCCCAGTCGCGGGTGACCGGCAGTTCGACCGTGCCGCCATCGGCAGCGATCTCGGCGGTCTGCCGGGTGATCACGCGCTCGTCCATCACCAGCACTTCGGCGGTTCCGGCAAAGCGCGGCTCGATCCGCACGACGGCCGTATCGCCGATTCGATAGCGCGGCTTGTCCAGCGACACCCGGGCCATGTCCGGCGTGTCGAGCGCGGCCGCCGCGACGTACCAGCCCGCCTCGAAGCCGGCGCTCGCCGGCACCGCGGCACCGGACGGATCGCTCAGCACCAGTTCGTATTCGCCCCATTCCACCGGCAGCGACAGGGCCGCTGGGCCGTCGGCCCCGATATCGACCGTGCCGCTGGCGACGCGCTCGGTGCTGCGGATCGGCTCGTAATTCCAGTTGCCGCCCGTCGCGTACCACTGGAAGCGGGTGTTCACCTTGTTGAGGACCCAGTCGATGCCAGCCTGCGCCATGCGCGCACCGTCGGCATCGATGGCGATCAGGTCGAAGCCGGCCTCCGCCCCCTCGCCCACCGTTCCGTCGAAGCGCGGCTTGATGCCGAGACGCGGCTTGGCGCCGGCCAGCGGCAGCTCCAGCCTGCGCTCCACCGGCCGTCCGCCGGTGTCGATCACCCGCACCTGCAGGGCCGCGGTCACCGGCTTGGTCGTCGCCGGCGCGGTGAACGGGTCGAGCCCGATCGTCGCATCGCCCGCCTCGTCGGTCTGCCCGCCGTTGAAGGGCTGGCGCAGCGCCGTCGTCTCGTCGCCGGCCAGCCCGAAGCGGTAGCCCGGATAGGCACCGAGACGGTCGGTCGCCGTCAGCACCGCCTCGCCGCCGACCTCCAGCCCGCCGGCCGGGGCACCGAAGAGGTAGCGCGCCGCCACCGCGATCACCGGCGGCGCGTCGGGGTCGAGTGCCTCGGCCTGCGTCGTCAGCTCGAAATCGATCTTCTCCGGCTCGAAATCCTCGACGATCACCGTGGTCTCGGCCAGGGCCGGCTGCTTGGGATTGGTATGGAGGGCCACCTTCCAGACGCCGCGCATGGCGCCCGCCGGCAGGTCGAGGCCGAAGGCGAAACCGCCGGCACCCGCATCGGCCACCTGTCGCCGCCGATGCTCGACGCCGTCGGGCCGGGTGACGATCTGGGTCATGGTCAGGCCCTCGACCGCCGCGCCGGTGGCGTCGCGCATCGTGCCGGTGAAGAACGCCGTCTCGCCGGTGCGGTAGATGCCGCGCTCGGAGGTCAGGAACACGTCCAGCGGCCCGGCCGGCACCCGACCGTCCACGCCGCGATCGGTCAGGTCGAAAGGTGTCTGGGTCAGATCGAGCAAGACGAAGTCCTCAGCCGCCCGCGCCGCCGTCAGAAGCGCCGGACGGTCGCCGCCGGTGCCGCGCAGCAGGCCCGCCGGCAGCCGCGCATGGCCGGCCGCGTCGGTCGTCGCCGTGCCGAGAACCTGGTTGTTGGCCGCCACGAGGTCGAGCGTGATCCCGGCCATCGGGTCGGCGCTACCCAGTGAGCGCGCAAAGACGTGGAAGCCGTCCTCGGCGGAAAGGCTGGTCAGCCCGATATCGCTGACGACGAACCACTGGGTGGCGAAGCTGTCCTGGTATCGCAGGCCGTTCTTCGCCTTGGCGGTCAGCACATAGACCCCGGGCTCGATCTCCGGCACGATCTCAGACACCGGGATCGCCGTCGTCACTTCGCTGTTGGTCTCGCGCACCACGCCGACCGTGCCGGTCCACACGTCCTCGCCGGTCTCGGTCGCCACCTCGGTGATCTGCCATTCGGACAATTGCTGCAACAGCCGCCCGTCGGCGATCGCCCGCGACAGGGCCCGGTCGCCGATCCGCTGCAGCCGCGCCTCGATCTCGTCGGTGTTGATCGTCGTCACCGGGATCGTTGCCTCGCCGCCGGCCGGCAGCACATAGGCATTGGTGGCAAACCGCACCGAGGGGTCGCGGTCGCGCACATAGACGCTCACCTCCGCCGAGCGCGCCAGGGTCTCGCCATCGACAGAGCGGATGCCGGGACGCGCGACGATGCGGTAGCGCTCGCCGTGCTTGACGCCATCGATGCAGATCTGCGATCCGCTCGCCGTCACCGGCAGGGTCTCGCCGCCCTCAACCTGCACGAAGTCGCCGGCATTCTCCGAACTGGTCAGCTGGCTCGACAGCGCGTCCGAGAAGTTCAGGCAGATACGCGGGCTGGCCGCGTTGTTGTCGACGCTGTTGTCAACGATGCGGAAACCGTGCGCGGCTACGACCGCGTCGAGACCGGCACGAACATCCGCCATCTCCGCCAGATCAAGGCTTTCGCGATAGGCCTTGATCGCCTGCTTCCAGTTCTGGGCCGCCTCGTAGGCGCGGGCCAGGGTCGCCAGCGCCGCGGCGCGTTCGTCGTCATGGCCGGCGGTCAGATAGGCGTTGATCGCACCCGCCTCGCGCAGCCGGTTGTTGGCGGGCTGATCGCCATATTGCTCGGGCGTGTAGGCAAGCGCCGCATCGGCGATGCCCTGCCAGGCGAAATGCGCCAGCGGCGCGCGCTTCAGCGCTTCCCGCCATGCCCGGATTGCCTGCGGATGGGTCAGCGCCGTTCGCGCGAGGCCGGCAATCTCCAGCGCACTCGCATCGCCGAACCGGATGCTGCGGTCCTCATTGGCGATCTCCAGCCGCAACTGCCTGGCATCGTCCAGCATCGCGGCCGGCAGAAACGCCAGATCCGCCATGCGCGCCTCGACGCTGTCGGCGTCGATCCCGGCCTCGGCCACCACCTTGCCGGAAATCGCCCCCGCCACCGTGCGCAATTCGCCCACGGCCTCCTTCAGGAAGCACCAGCGGCTGTTGGTATTGAGGGTGAAGGCCTGGCAGCGGTCGTCGGCGAGACAGGTCGCGGTGCACTGGTCGAGATCGACATCCTTGAGGATGTCGTAGTCGCGGCCGAAATAATCGGCGCCCTCGGTGGTGATCACCCGGCGCCCGTCTTGCGCAAGGGAAGGCACTGCAGCCTGCCCCGAAAACAGCAATGCGACCGCGAAAACGAAGAAGAGCCTGCCGAAACCGCGCATCGAATGCTTCTCCCCGGCGGACTTCCGCCGGGTTCATCCTATGCCGAAGCTTTAACTCGCACCAGTGGATTCCGGAGAGGCGTCCGATGGCGACGCCCCGCCGGAATCAGGCCCGTTTCAGCCCGCCAGCCCCTGCAGAAGGGCCCGCGCCTTGCCGATCTCGTCCATGTTGATCGTATGGCCGGGCTCCGGATAGAGCACCGCGGTCACCGCCGCGCCGCGGGCTTCGTAATGCGCGACGGTCTCACGCACCCGCACGGCCGGAATGAACGGATCGCGCTCGCTGCAGCCGATGAACACCGGCAGGCCGTCGAGCCGGCCCGTCTCCTCACGCCCTTCCACCGACGGCCCGATCAGGCCGCCGCTGAAGCCCAGCACGGCCGCGACGCGGCCCGGATGGCGCGCGGCGAATTCCAGCGACAGGCAGGCGCCCTGCGAGAAGCCGGCAATCACCACCTTGTCCGCCCCGATCCCTGCCGCGTCGAGATCGGCGAGGATCGCCGCGATCCGGTCCAGCGCGGCGCTCAGATCCGGCTCGTTGGCGTCGAGCGGCTCCATGAAGGGGCGCGGATACCAGGCCCCGCCGCGGGCCTGCGGCGCCAGATAGGCGATGTCGCCGAGGCCGATCGCCCCGGCAATGCCCAGGATGTCCGCCGCCGTCGCACCGCGCCCGTGCAGGCAGACGACGATCCGGCGGGCGTTTTCCAGCGGCGCCCCGGCATGGCCGAGATGATGGCGCGCCAGAAGCGCGTTCGAATCCTCGGGGGTCATGTCCTGTCCTTTCCCTGGCGGGCGAGCGGCTTCAGGCCGGCTTCGATCTGCGCGCGCTTGGCTTCCAGGAAGGGCGGCAGCGACAGGCTCTCGCCCAGGCTCTCCATCGGCTCGTCGACGGCAAAGCCCGGCCCGTCCGTGGCGATCTCGAAGAGCACCCCGTTCGGCTCGCGGAAATACAGCGAGCGGAAATAGTACCGCTCCACCTCGCCGCTCGACGGCACGCGGAAGCCGCGCACCCGCTCGGTCCAGGCGTGCAGTTCCTCCACGTCGGCCGCGCGGAACGCCACGTGATGCACGCCGCCCGCACCCTGCCCGGCCGCCGGCAGCGACGGGTCCACCGCCACGTGCAGTTCGGCCGCTGGCCCGCCCTCGCCCATCTCGAACACATGCACGCTCGCACCGTCCGCCTCATAGGTGCGAACTTCGCGCATGTTCATCACCTCGGTCAGCACCGGCGCGGTGCGGGCGAGATCGGGCACCGCCATGGTGATCGGGCCAAGGCCGCGGATCTGATGCGCGGCCGGCACGCTGCTCGCGTCCCAGGGATTGGCCTCTCCGGCGCCCCCGTCGTCGATCAGCCGCAGCCGCTGGCCCTCCGGGTCCTCGAAATCGAGCGAGGCGCGGCCATCCAGTTCCACGATCTCGCCGGTCGCAACACCGGCCTCGGTCAGCCGCGCATGCCAGTAGTCGAGGCTGGCGCGGCCGGCGACCCGCAGGCCGGTCCGCGAGACCGCATGGTTGCCGCGGGTCTCGGGCTGGGCCGGCCAGTCGAAGAAGGTGATGTCTGTGCCCGGCGTCGCCTTTCCGTCGGCGTAGAACAGATGATAGGCGCTGGTGTCGTCCTGGTTGACCGTCTTCTTGACCAGCCGCAGGCCCAGGACTTCCGTGTAGAAGCGGAGATTGCCGGGCGCATCGGCCGTGATGGCGGTCAGATGATGAATGCCTTTGAGGGCAAGGGTCATGGTATCGCTCCGTTGCACGAGGTCGCTTGGGGCAAGATAAGCGGCCTTGGCCTCGCAATTGGAAGGGCGCCGTTCGTGACGAATCGTTTCTCTTTGTTGAACGGCCGTCGTTCGGATGCGAACAGTGCCCCGTCGTCCACCCGGTCCTCCCGCACCGTTTTCCCTGTTCCCGGAGGCTCACCATGCCCATGACCGACCTGGATCCCATCCTCGACGCCATCGCCGCGCGCCGGGGCACCGATTCCCGGCGCCTCATCGTTGCGCTGGCCGGGGCGCCCGGCTCCGGCAAGAGCACCATGGTCGAGCATCTGCGCGACCGGTTGAACGATGCGTCGCCGACGGCCGGGACCGGCACCGCCGCGCCGGGGATCGCCGACATCCTGCCGATGGACGGCTTCCACTATGACGACCTGGTGCTGGACGCGCGCGGCCATCGCCCCCGCAAGGGCGCACCGCACACTTTCGACGTCGACGGGCTGATCGTCACCCTCGACCGGCTGAAGGCCGATGACGGCCGCGCCGTCGCCGTGCCGGTCTTCGACCGCGCCATCGAGATCGCCCGCGCGGGTGCCCGCATCATCGCGCCCTCGGCCCGCATCATCCTCGTCGAGGGCAATTACCTCCTCCTCGACGATCCGGCTTGGGCGCCGCTGCGCCAGCGCTTCGACCTGACGGTGATGCTCGCCGTCCCCGAACCGGTCCTGCGCCGCCGGCTGAAGGATCGCTGGCTCGGCCACGGCCTGACCACCGACGCCCTCGTCACCAAGCTCGACGGCAACGATCTGCCCAACATGCGGCTGGTGCTGGAGCGCAGCGTGCCGGCGGACCTGACGGTGGTGAATGACGGCTGACGCTACGCGGGCGACCGGCGCCCTGCCCGCCGCGGCTCAGCCGCCGGTGAGGCGCAGCGCCACATAGACCCAGCCCGCCAGGGCCGCGGCCGATATCGCAAGATAGAAGGCCCGGCAGATCCGCGGCTCGAACCAGTCCCAGTCGCGCCCGGCGCCATAAGTCGCCGCCCCGTCGACCAGCGCGAACAGGCCGAGCGCCACCAGCGCCGGAGCCCAGGCCTGGGTGATCATCGCGTCGAACACCGCAATGCGCGTCATCACGTGAAGCGCCGTCGCATCGATCCGCTCGATGGCGCCCATATAGGCCACCCACAGGGAGCGGCGGGCGCCCGCCAGCCAGCGGGCCAGCTTGTCCGGATCGGGATGGCGATAATCCTCGATCGCCCCCGTCACGAGAATGAAGGCGATCTCGAAGCCGGCCGCGCCCAACCCACAGATCGCCGCCACCTCCAGTCGCAGCGGCAGCCAGCCGGAAGAAGCGATCGCGGCCAGGACGCCGAGTTCCGCAAGGCCCGAGGCCAGCCCCCAGAGCCCGGCCCCGGCGACGCCTGCCTTCATCAGGCGCCGCGCGAACCGTACCCGCGCCAGGAGCAGCTTCCCCGCGACGGCGAGTGCCCAGGCCGCGCCCCCGATGGCGTAATAGGCCAGATCGCCGGGCCGCACGGCTGCCAGCCAGACGACGGGCCCCAGCGTCAGCACCGCGAGCACGGCCAGCGACAGCCGGTGATGCAGATGCGGCGAGGCGACGATGTCTGGCTGCTGCGGACCGCTCATGGCTCCCCTTGCGTCAGATATCGCGCCATGCGGCTTCCATCTTAGGTTGAATTGCTGTAGATTGCCATCATGAGTTGATTTCACCCAGTACAATCCCTGCCGGTTCAGGCTCGCGTCCCGCGAGCGCGGCCCCGCAGGGACCGTTCCATCGATGCCGAATACGGGAGACCGTCATGCGGGTTGTTCTCTGTGCGCCCCCGATCATGGATCGGTTCGAGGACACGCTGGAATCCATCGCGATGGACGCCCATCGCGAATGTCCGCCCTACGGCATGTATCTCCTGCGCGCCGCCCTCCTTCAGGCCGGCCATCACGTCGATTTCGCCGATCTGATCGCGCTGGGCACCAGTTCGGTCCGGGGCTTTTCGGCCGAGATCGACCGCGCCGATCTTATCGGCATCGGCGCCACCTCCATGTCCTGGCCCACCGCCATCGAGGTGCTGAAGCAGATCCGCCGTCGCCGGCCCGACGTCCCGGTCGTCGTCGGCGGCATCCACCCGACCATGTTCGACCAGTATGTGCTGTCGGCCTTCCCGGTGCAGTTCGTCGTGCGCGGCGAAGGCGAAGCCGCCATCGTCGCCCTGGCCGACGCGCTGGAGGGCCCCCGCGATTTCCACGAGGTTCCGAACCTGTCCTGGAAGACCGATGACGGCGTCGTCGTGCGCAACAGCATCGAGAAGCTGATCCGCAAGGACGAGCTCACCGATTTTCCGGTGCCCGATTACGGCGACCTGCCCGACCGGGTCTATCAGGCCCTGTCGATCGAATCCTCGCGCGGCTGCGTCTTCGACTGCTCGTTCTGCTCGACCTCCTACCGGCGCACCTGGCGCGGCATCCAGCCCGAGGAGTTCGTCGACCGGCTGGAGATGATCCTGCCGCATGTGCCGCGTACCAGCGCCGGCCACATCCACATCATCGACGACGAGTTCTCGATGAACGTCAAGCGCGCCACCCGCATCGCCCAGATCATCAGCCAGCGCGGGCTCGACGCCGGCCTCGTCTACGATTCCCGCGCCAACGATATCTGCGACGAGGCCTATGTCGAGGCGATGGCGCCCCACACGGTGCAGTTCCTGGTCGGCGCCGAATGCGGCTATGACGAGGGTCTGGCGCTGATCGGCAAGGGCACCACCTGCGCCAAGCTGGAAGAGGCCGCCCGTATCCTGCGCAAATTCGGCATTGCCGACCGGGCGGATTTCTCCTTCGTCCTCGGCCTGCCCTGGGAGGGCCCCGCCGAGGTGGAGCGCACCATCGCCTTCGCCACCCATCTCCACGCCACCTACGGGGTGCGCGTCCTCTTGCAATGGTACTGCCAGATCCCCGGCTCGCGCCTGTGGGACGAGGCGGCGCGCAACGGCCTCGTCACCGAGGCCATGTATGACGAGTTCGGCTTCTTCTCGAACTACTATCTGTTCCAGTCGGGCGTGAAGATCCCCACCGCCGACATCTATGCGATCTCGGACAAGGTCGCCGCGGTGCGCACCGTGTCGCAGGCCGTCTACAAGGGCCGCAACATGATCGAATATGCCTTTCCCGAGCCGGTCGCGAAGTATTTTCCGCGGATCCTCGAGACCTTCCAGCAGAATGGGCTGGCGAGCCTGCGCCAAGTCGCCGGCCCCGGATCGCAGGCGGCACGCCGCGAGATCCCGGTCGAGACCCCGAAAGCGGCCCCGCCGGGCGAACGGATCGGCGTTCCCCTGCGACATTTCCACGGCGTCCACGACAAGGGAGCAGTGACATGACCGACCTGCAGAAGGGCGAAGACACCTATGTGAAGGCCCTGCAACAGATCTTCACCGACCCGGAGGTCCGCAAGGCCCTGGAGGCCGAGCCCGAAGCCACGATGGAAAGGCTCGGCTTCGATCTCGACGACGAGGCGCGGGCGACCCTGCGCGCCAACGACCAGCCCGAACTCGCCGTGGCCGCCGTACCGGCGGTCCTGGTGAGGGTCGCCACCAACGGCACCCGGCCGGCCGTCCGCGTCGCGGTCTCCAGCTCGACCTTCGCCGCCACCCGTGGCCGCGCCGCCGAGCTCGATGCCGAGCGCGACCGCAGCCGGTAGGCCGGCCCAGCCATCGCTGCGCCGGCCCCACCCGCCTGCCGCCACGGGCGCCGGCACCTCCCGGACGCGTCGGCGCAGCGACGTAACACGAGCGCGGCCGGAATCGACTGCCGGCCGCAACCGTCCTCAACGCGCGGCGATCACCGGGACGATGGCTGCGCCGATCTCGGCGACCGCGGCATTGCGCGTGCTGAAATCCGCCGGCGAGTCGGAAAGATAGATCGCCACGAACACCGGCGCGCGCCCCGGCGGGGTGATCATCGCCACGAGATTGCGCGTATGGGTCTGTCCGCCGCCGGACTTGTCGACGACCTCCCAGTCCTTGGGCGTACTGGCGCGGATCAGCTTGCCGGTCACGCCGCCAAGGCGCATCCACTCGCGCAGTTGCTCGCGCGACGCCGGGCGCAATCCGTCCCCGACCAGCATGTTCTCCCAACTCGTCGCCATGGCTTTGGGGCTGGTCGTGTCGCGCGGATCGCCAGGGGCGAAGATGTTGAGATCGGGCTCGGTCCGGTCGAGCCGGGTCACGCCGTCGCCGATGCCGCGCAGGAAGGCGGTCACGGCCTGCGGACCGCCGATCCGGTCGAGAAGCAGGTTGGCAGCGGTGTTGTCGCTCATGTCCGCCGTCGCCAGGCAGAGTTCGCCGATCGTCATCGTGCCGCCCTGGCGCGTTTCGGTCACCGGCGCGTAGCTGAGAATGTCCGCGGCCCGGATCTCCACGGGTTCGTCGAGCGCCAGTGCGCCCTGTTCGGCCTGCTCCAGCACCGCCCCGCACAGAACCGACTTGAAGGTGCTGGCCATCAGGAACCGCTCGTCTTCGCGGTGCCCCCACTGCCAGTCACTGCCGCTGTCGCGGATGAAGACGCCGATGCGGGCGTCCAGCCGCTCCTCCAGCCCCCGCACCGTCTCCGCCAGGCGCGCCGTGGCGTCCTCGGCCTGCGCCTGAGGCCCTGCCCACAGCGCGGCCACGACCACGACAGCCGACAAGACCGATCGGCGCGACACCATCCGGCAAAAGCTCTTCATCTCAATCCCCCACGCGATAGCCGGTTGCCTATGCAACCGTTGGAAGGGGGTGATCAACTGCTGGTTCATGTCGAAATGGAGGCGAAACGCGGCGCTCGTGAGCGCCATCCACAGCCCGGCGAATGACCCTAGAACTCGATCCCGAGCTGCGCCTTCACGCCCGAGCGGAACGGGTGCTTGATCATCTCCATCTCGGTGACGAGATCGGCGAAGTCAATCAGCTCGTCCTTGGCGTTGCGGCCGGTGATGACGACATGCTTCATCTCCGGCTTGCCCTTCAGGAATTCGATCACCTCGGCGAGATCGAGATAGTCGTAGCGCAGGACGATGTTCAGCTCGTCGAGCAGCACCAGCTTGTGTTCGTCGTCCATGATCAGCGCCTTGGCCCGCTCCCAGGCGGCCTTGGCCGCGGAGATGTCGCGCTGCCGGTCCTGGGTCTCCCAGGTGAAGCCGTCGCCCATGGCGGTCATCGTCACCTGGTCGGGAAACTTCTCCAGCACCTTGCGCTCGCCGGTCTCCCACTTGCCCTTCACGAACTGCACGACGGCGACCTTCATGCCATTGCCCAACGCCCGGAAGACCAGGCCGAAGCCGGCGGTCGACTTGCCCTTGCCCTTACCCGTATGGACGATGACGAGACCCTTCTCGATCGTCTTGGTGGCGATGATCTTGTCGCGCGCCGCCTTCTTCTTCTTCATCTTCTCGGCGTGCCGGGCGTCGAGCTCGGCGTCCGACATGCCGTCGGTGATCTTGGGTTTGTCGTTCATGTCAGGCCTCCCCTGCGGTCTGTGTCTGGTCGCCGAAGATCTTGGCGTAGAAGATGCGTTCCTCGCCCTCCGGATAGTCCGGCAGCCGGCCGAAGGGGCGATAGCCCATGGCCTCGTAGAAGCCGGGCGACTGGAACGAATAGGTGTCGACCCAGACGCCGCGCAGCGTCTCGTCCCGCGCGATCGCCTCGGCCCGTTCGACCAGCCGCCGGCCCAGCCCCGCGCCGCGATGGCGCTCGGGCACCGCCAGCACCTCGATATGCAGCCAGTTCCAGTAGATCTGGGCGATCAGCCCGCCGTCGATGCCCGCGGCGTCGCTCAGCGCCAGCGTCAGGAAGCGCGGCGACATTGCGAAGTCGGTGCGCGTCGCCAGTTCCGCCAGCGGCGCCACGATGCGGCTGCGCGTCTCGTCGTCGGCCATCTCCACTTGGCGGATGTCCATGCGCGCGCCTCCTGCGGTCCGTCATCCGACACCCAGCTCCGCTCGTGCAGAGTTCGAGCGCGGTATCCATAGGCCCCGGTCGATCGCCTCGGCAAGCTTGTCGCACATCTCGCGATAGGCGTTCGCATTGTTGTCGAGCATGAAGTCCCGCACCGGCTCGTCCACCACGAAGGCCCGGTACACCGCCTCGAAATGATGGTCGCGCACCGCGCCCGTGGTCGCCGAGAAGGCGAAGAGATAGTCCACCGTCGCGGCGATCTCGAAGGCGCCCTTGTAGCCGTGGCGCATGACGCCGGCGATCCATTTCGGATTGACCACCCTGGCCCGCACCACCCGGCCGATCTCCTCGTCCAGCGTGCGCACCACCGGTCGCTCGGGCCGCGAATGGTCGTTGTGATAGACCACCGGCCGGTCGCCCGAGACCTGCTCGACCGCCGCCGTCATGCCGCCCTCGAACTGGTAGTAATCGTCGGAATCCAGAAGGTCGTGCTCGCGATTGTCCTGGTTCTGGACAACCGCCTCGATCCCCGACAGCCGCTGTTCGAAGCCGGCCCGGTCCGCCTCGCCCGCGGCATCCGCCCCGTAGGCATAAGAGCCCCAGACGATATAGCTCTCGGCCAGATCCGCCCGGTCGTCCCAGCCCTTCTCGTCGATCAGCGCCTGCAGCCCCGCCCCGTAGGCGCCGGGCTTGGAGCCGAAGATGCGAAAGCCCGACCGCCGCGAAGCCTCGGCCTCGTCGACGCCGTCGGCCACCAGCGCCTGCCGCTCGGCCCGCATCCGCGCCGCGATCGGATTGTCCGCCGCCTCCTCGTCCAGTGCCCCGACCGCCCGGATCGCCCGGTCGAACAGCGCGATCTGATCGGGAAAGGCGTCGCGGAAGAAGCCCGAGATACGCAGGGTCACGTCGACCCGCGGCCGGCCGAGCTCGGCCAGCGTCACGATGGCGTAGCCGGTGACCCGCCGCGAGGCCCGGTCCCAGACCGGCCGGGCGCCGATCAGCGCCAGCGCCTGGGCAATGTCGTCGCCGCCGGTGCGCATGTTGGAGGTGCCCCAGGCCGTCAGCCCGATCGAGCGCGGCCAGTCCCCCTCGTCCTGCAGATGCCGCGTCACCAGAAGCTCCGCCGAGCGACGGCCGAGATCGTAGGCTGCCTCGGTCGGCACGGCGCGGGTGTCGACGGAAAAGAAATTGCGGCCGGTCGGCAGAACGTCGGGCCGGCCCCGGGTCGGTGCGCCCGACGGTCCCGGCGCGACGAAGCGGCCGGCAAGCCCCGCCAGAAGCCCGGCGATCTCGGCCGGGCCCGACCCCGTCACCGCCGGCGCCAGCCGCGTCTCGACCTCTGTCAGCACCGCCCGCGTCGCCGTCCAGCCCGGCTCGGCCACCGTCTCGCCAGTGACGAGCCGCGCCGCCAGCCATTCGATCCGCTCCACCGTGTCGCCGGCCGTACGCCAGGCATCGGTCGACAGCTGCTGGAGCACGTCGGGCCGCGCCCCGGTCCAGCGTGCCGCCATGTCGCAATCCAGCGGATCGAAGCCCTCCGCCTCCGCGCCGTCGTTCGCCAGCAGATCGGTCGCGATCGCCCGGTGCAGCGACGCATCGCCCGGCGCACTGCCGCGCGGGAGCCGGGCCAGCGCCACGGTCAGATCGGTCAGCAGCCGGCCTTCCGGCGCAACGCCGAAGACATGCAGCCCGTCGCGGATCTGCATCTCCTTCAGGTCGCACAGATAGGCGTCGAGCTTTTCCAGCGCCGTGTCCTCGGCCTCGCCTTCCGCGATGCCGGCATCCTGGTCGAGGCCGATGTCGCGGACGAGATCGAGGATCTGCCCCTTCAGCAGTTCCAGCCGCCGCGGGTCGCTGCCGGCCGCCTCGTAATATTCGTCGACCAGCGCCTCCAGGTCGCGCAGCGGCCCGTAGCTTTCGGCCCGCGTCAGCGGCGGCGTCAGATGATCGATGATCACCGCGCTCGTGCGCCGCTTGGCCTGCGTCCCCTCGCCCGGATCGTTGACGATGAACGGGTAGAGATGCGGCAGCGCGCCGAACACCGCCTCGGGGAAACAGGCCTCGGACAACGCCAGCGCCTTGCCCGGCAGCCATTCCAGATTGCCGTGCTTGCCCATGTGGATCACCGCGTCGGCATCGTATTGCGTCCGCAGGAAGGCGTAGAGCGCCAGGTAATTGTGCGGCGGCACGAGGTCCGGCGAGTGGTGGGTTTCCTTCGGGTTGATATTGTAGCCGCGCGCCGGCTGGATCCCGACCAGCGTCTCGCCGAACCGCGCCAGCGGCAGGGCAAACGCGTCCAGATCGGCCAGGAAGAACGGATCGGCCTCCGGCGCCCCCCAGCGCTCCGCCACCGCCGCCCGCACTGCCTCCGGCAGATCGTCGAAGAACGCGCGATAGGCTTCGAGCGCCAGCGTCTCGCGGATCTCCCGCGCCGCCGTCCCGGCATTGGTCGGACCCGCCATCAGGTGGTCGATCAGCCCGTTGCCCGTCGCCGGCACATCGGCGACGTCATAGCCCGCCGCCGCCATGGCGTTGAGGACGGTGATGGTCCCGGCCGGCGTATCCAGGCCGACGCCGTTGCCGAGCCGCCCGTCCCGATTGGGGTAGTTCGCCAGGAGGATCGCCACCCGCCGCGCTTTCGCAGGCTTTGTCCGCAGCCGGCACCAGCGCGCCGCCAGTTCGGCGACGAAATCCACCCGGTCCGGCAGCGAACGATGCGCCACGATGTCGGTCTGGGTCAGCGCATCCCAGTCGCCCGCCGACTTGAAGGCGATGGCCCGTCCGAGCACGCGCCCGTCCACTTCCGGCAAAGCGACATTCATCGCCAGATCGCGCGCCGAGAGTCCCTGCGACGACGTCTCCCAGGCCTCGCGCGCCCCGCTCGCCAGCACCGCCTGCAGGACGACGGCCCCGCCTTCCTCCAGCACCGTCGGCACCCGCTCGCCGCCGGGCGAGGAGACGGCGAAGCCGGTCAGATTGACGACGACATCCGGGGCCCGCTCGGCGAACAGCGCCCGCAGGGTCTCGATCGATACCGGGTCCTTGAGGCTGGAGACATAGACCGGCAGGACGTCGAGCCCCTGCCGCGCCATCGCCCTCGCCAGCGCCTCGACGGGCTCGGTCTGGCCGCTCTGCATCAGCGCCCGGTAGAAGACGATCGCCGCCAGCGGCCGCACAGGAGCGGCAGCTGGCCGCGACGCCTCGGCCGCGACGCCCGCCAGTTCCAGCCGGCCCGCCTTCAGGAGCGGCTGCGCCTCCGGCGGCCAGTCTCCCTCCGAAAGAATCGCGCCCAGCGCCTGCAGGAAATTCTCGGCATTCGCCGGCCCGCCCTCGACGAGATAGCGCCACAGCCGGTCGCGCTGCCCCTCTCCAAGCGTGTTGTAGCGGTCGAGCCCGGGGTCCGGCTTGTCGTCGCCCGGCACCACCACCAGATGGCCGCCGGTCGCCTGGGCATTGGCCAGCAGCGCGTCCAGCCCGTAGGGCCAATAGGCGGCGCCGCCGAGAATGCGCACCACCACCAGCTTCGCGTGGCACAGCGTCCGGGCGACATAGGCGTCGACCGACATCGGATGCTTCAGCCGCAGGAAATTCGCCAGCCGCAGCGACGGGGCAGCCGCCCCCAGCCGTCCGGCGGCGCCGGCCAGGCCGGCGATCTCCGTGTCGGCGGCCGACAGCACGATGATGTCGGCCGGCGTCTGGCCGAGATCGACCGCCTCGCCGCCATCGTCGATCGTGCCTTTCTGGGCAAGAAGCAGATGCACGACGCTGCGCCCTACTCCGCCGCCGCCTGCGCCGCTCCGTCGGTCAGGGCACGGATCGTCGCCCGGATCGTCCCGCAGGTCGCCGCGTCCAGCCCGTCATGCAGGCCGATGACGACGAGCCGCGTGGCGCGGGTCTCGCCCGGCTTCCAGGGCCGGTCGAAATAGGTCTCGATGCGCTGGCCGACGGCCTGCACGACCAGCCGCATCGGCTTGCCCGGCACGTCGGCAAAGCCCTTCAGCCGCAGGATGTCGTGACCGGCGATGACCGCCGACAGCCCGTCCGCGAAGGCCTTCGGATCGGCGACCTGCCCGGCCTCCACGACGAAGCTCTCGAACTCGTCATGGTCGTGATCGTGCCCCTCGCCTTCATGGTGGAGCTCGTGATGCGACTTACGATCGGCGATCAGGTCCTCCGTCCCGGCCGACAGACCCAGGAGCACGTCGGTCGGCAGCACGCCGCCCTCAGCCGTGACGATCTTCACCGCCTCTGCGCACTGCCCGCCGATCTCGCCGCGCACCCGCTCCAGCGTCGCGGCGTCGACGAGGTCGGCCTTGTTCAGGACGATCAGGTCGGCCGCCCGGATCTGGTCCTCGAACAGCTCTTCCAGCGGATTGTCGTGGTCGAGGCTCTCGTCGGCGGCCCGCGCCGCGGCGACCTTGGCCTCGTCGTCGGCAAAGCGTCCGGCGGCGACCGCGGCGGTGTCGATGACCGTCACCACGCCGTCCACCGTCACCCGCGTCTTGACCTCGGGCCAGTTGAAGGCCGCGACCAGCGGCTGCGGCAGTGCCAGCCCCGAGGTCTCGATGACGATGTGATCCGGCAGCCGGTCGCGGGCGAGCAGCTTGGTCATGGTCGGGATGAAGTCGTCGGCGACGGTGCAGCAGATGCAGCCATTGGTCAGTTCGACCACGTCGTCCTCGGTGCAGGTCTCGATGCCGCAACCGGTCAGGATGTCGCCATCGACGCCCAGGTCGCCGAACTCATTGATGATCAGGGCAATCTTCCGGCCGCCGGCATTCTGCAGCATGTTGCGGATTAGCGTCGTCTTGCCCGCGCCGAGGAAGCCGGTGACGACGGTGGCTGGTATCTTCTGCAAGGCTTCAACCTTTCAGGGTGAGCGGCAGGCCGGCGGCGACGAAGATCGCCTCGTCGCACGCGGCCGCGATCAGTTGATGGAGACGCCCGGCGTGGTCGCGGAAGCGCCGCGCCATGGCATTTTCAGGGACGATCGACAGGCCGACCTCGTTGGAGACGAAGACGATCAGCCCCGACGGCCGGCCTTTCAGGCAGGCCACGAGCCGGTCGGCCTCCGCGTCGACGTCGCGTTCCGCGAGCATCAAATTCGACACCCAGAGCGTCAGGCAGTCGACCAGCAGCGCCCGGTCCGGCGCCGCTTCGCTTTCAATGGTCGCGACGAGATCGAGCGGCGCCTCGACGGTGCGCCACGGCGCCGGCCGACGCGCTTTGTGCGCGTCGATCCGGGCGGTCATTTCGGCGTCGAAGGCCTGCCCCGTCGCGATGTAGACGGGGGCGCGGCCGCTCTCGCCGACGCGGCGCTCGGCGAAGGCGCTCTTGCCCGAGCGCGCGCCGCCGAGAACGAGGACGAGGCGGTCGGTCGCGCCGGCCTCAGCCGGCAAGACCGGCGACCGCCAGCAGCTGCTCGCCGAGGATCATCGCCCCGGCACCGGCGACGACGCCGCCCGACACCCGCAGGCCGAAATTCTCGCGCGCGGCCAGGCCGCTGCCGAGAAGCCGCACGGCGATGAAGCCGGCCGAGACCGCGACGACATACTGGATGGCCGCAAAGCCGATCAGATAGGCGACGACGGCGCCCGATTCCGAACCGACCACCGCTTCGCCATAGGCATAGCCGTGGAACAGGCCTGCGACGGCAAAGAGCGAACCGATCGCCAGCATGCCGTAGGAGCGGCCGGACAAAGCGAGGATGCCGATGCCGGCGACCGACAGGGCGACGACGAACTCGGCGGCCGGCAGGTCGAAGGCCATCAGATGCAGCAGTGTGCCGGCGACGGTGGCGCCGATGAACAGCAGCGGCGCAGCGAAGCGATGCGCGGTCAGCGCGGCGAGCAGGCCGACACCGATGATGAAGGCCAGGTGGTCGAGGCCGATGACCGGATGGGCAAGACCCGACAACAGGCCCTCGCCCATGCCCTGCGGCGCCATGCCACCAGCCGGGTGGTGGGCGAAGGCCGCGGTCGGAATCAGGGACAGCAGCGCCGTGACGGCGAAACGATTGCGGAAAGGCATGAAGACAACTCCCGTGTCCTGTTGGAACGGACGCGGATAGTCCCAAAAAACCGGCGTTTCCCCGAAACTCCGCGGCACAATGGCCGCCGGATCGAAACACAGGTCCTGAAGGAACATCCCGTCCCGTAGACGTCGCACGTGGATGGCAGGTCTCCTGGCTCGCGGGTCGTCGGTCTTCGCCTGGCCTTCCCGGAGACATCTCCAGTGGCTTTTCGCCGGTCTCGCCTGGCCTGACGGCCCGACGCATCCCGGTGGTGAAGACCTCGCCGCTCTACAGTCGCGGGGTCGGCTGCGATATGGACCCCCTGTTTGGGTCGGCCCGTCGCATTCCCTCTTCGCCCCTGCCGCGTGGCAGCGGGGGAACCATCCTTCGACGGACCCGGCGCATGCGTCGAATCCGATCGTTTCGCAGACTAGCGATCGGCCGGCGCGACGCAAGCCAATTCGCCGCACGGCCGGGCGCTGCGTGCCCTGCGCGGCACGAATGCAAAAGGCCCGGCCGCAGTCTCCTGCAGCCGGGCCTCGATGCATGTCAGGCGCTCGGTTCAGCGCGCCGCCGACTGCTCGCAGGCTTCCACATGCTTGGCCAGCGCCTCGTTGGAGAGGATCGCGCTGATCGTGCGGATGTCGCGGTTCTGGAACTTCGGCGTCTTCTGCAGCTCCTTGAGCCGCTCGAGCATGGTCACTCGGCTCATGGTGTTCTCCTTCTTGCCGGTTCCGCGACGGGGATCCCGCCGCGGGTTGGGGCGGGCGCCGTCAGGCGGCCCGCACGCTCGCGGTCACGGGAATCTCGATGTCGACCTCGAGGGTCGAGACCTGTTCGCCGCGATCCATCTTCACGATCACCTTCTCGCGGTCGACATGGACATGCCGTGCGATCACCGCGAGAATCTCCTCGCGCAGGAGGCCGACGAGATCGGAATGGCCGACCGTCGCGCGCTCGTGGGCGAGCAGGACCTGCAGGCGCTCGCGCGCCATCGGCGCCGAGCTCTGCTTGCTGAAGAAACTGAAAAGGCTCATGCCGCTCTCCGTCCGAAGATCTTGCCGAACAGGCCGCGCTTCTCCCCCGGGATCACCATGGGAACGGTCTCGCCGGCCAGGCGGCGCGCGGCGTCGGTGTAGGCCAGCGCCGGTGCGCTGCGGGCGTCGCCCAGCGTGACCGGCGTGCCGAGGTTGGACGCGCGCAGCACGTCCATCGATTCGGGAATGATGCCGAGGAGCGGGATCGACAGGATCTCCAGGACGTCCTCGACCTTCAGCATGTCGCCGCGCTCGGCCCGGTTCGGGTCGTAGCGGGTCAGAAGCAGGTGCTTCTCCATGCGCTCGCCGCGCTCGGCCTTGGCGGTCTTGGCGTCCAGCAGGCCGATGATCCGGTCCGAATCGCGCACCGAGGAGACTTCCGGGTTGGTCACGACGACCGCGACGTCCGCATGGCGCATCGCCAGGGTCGCGCCGCGCTCGATGCCGGCGGGGCTGTCGCAGATGATCCAGTCGAAGGTCTCGCGCAGCTCGTTCATGACGATCTCGACGCCTTCCGACGTGAGATTGTCCTTGTCGCGGGTCTGCGAGGCCGGCAGCAGGAACAAAGTCTCCAGCCGCTTGTCGCGGATCAGCGCCTGCGGCAGCTTGGCGTCGCCCTGCACCACGTTGATCAGGTCGTAGACCACCCGGCGCTCGGCGCCCATGACCAGGTCGAGATTGCGCAGGCCGACGTCGAAATCGACCACGACGGTCTTCTCGCCCCGCTGCGCCAGCGCGGCGCCCAGCGCTGCCGTGGAGGTCGTCTTGCCGACGCCTCCCTTGCCCGAGGTCACCACGATTACTTTTGCCATCTCGTTCTCCTGTATGCTGGTCGGCCGCCGGCTAGACCAGAATTTCCGTCTTGAGCGTGTCGCCGTCGAGCCAGACCTGCACGGCCTGTCCGCGATGCGCCGGGTTCATGTCGTCGGCCATCTTGTAGAGGCCGTCGATCGCCAGAAGCTCGGCCTCGAGCTTGCGGCAGAAGATGCGGGCCGAGGCGTTGCCGACCGAGCCGGCCATCGCCCGGCCCCTGAGGGTGCCGTAGACGTGGATCGAGCCGCCGGCGACGATCTCCGAACCGGACGCGACCGAGCCGAGAATGGTCACGTCGCCTTCCGGGAAGATCACCGACTGGCCCGAGCGCACCGGCTCGTGGATGATGATCGACGGCATCGCCCGGACCGGCTGCGGCTCGGGCCGCGGGGCCGGCGCTTCGGCCTTGGTGGCAGTGCTGGCCGGCGCGCTCGCGGGAGCCGGCGCGGCCGGCGCCTCGAAATCGTCGGCCGGACGTCCACCCTTCATCGCCGGCGGCATGCCGAAGCCGAGGAGCGACGCGCGGGCGCCCTCGATACCCATGATCCGGACGCTGCGCTCGCCGAGTTCGCCGATCAGTTCCTTCAGCTGCGCCTGGTCGATGTCCAGGCCCTCGACGTCGAGAACGATGGGACGGCCGAGGAAGAAGCCGGTCGAACGGGCGGCCAGATCGTCGAGGCGAGCCAGCCAGCTGTCGAACGGCAGCTCGGGGGACAGCACCAGCGCGAGGAAGGAGCGGCCCTTGAGGCGGATCGGACGGGTGTCTGTTAGCGCTTTGGTCATCTGCGTTAATTTTCGGTTGCTGGGCGATCTAATCGGACGTCGGTTAACCGGAGATTAAGCCTCAAAGCCTGCGCCGGGCTGACGCGAAAGCGGCGATTTGCCCTGTCCGGATACGGCCTTGGCGAGGCTATGACGTCCTTGTGGCCTTGCGATGGCAGCCGCTTTCGGCCATGACGCCGGGGCAGGGTCGGCCCTCGAGACCGGGGGAGCTGCGGCCGCAGACACGGGGACTTGCCATGATCACCGGACGGATGTTCGCCACGCTCGCAGGGGCCCTCGGCCTGTTCGCCGGGCTCGCCACGCCGGGCCTCGCCCAGGAGCCGATCACCCTCGGCGAGATGAACAGCTACACCACCCTGCCCGCCTTCACCGGTCCCTACCGCAAGGGCTGGGAACTGGCGCTGGAAGAGATCAACGCCGCCGGCGGCATCGACGGCCGGCCGGTCGCGGTCGTCAGCCGCGACGACAATGGCAAACCCGCCGACGCCATCCGCATCGCCGAGGAATTCGTCGCCTCCGACGACGTGGCGGTGGTGTGGGGCGGCTTCTTCTCCAATGTCGGCCTCGCCCTGACCGACTTCGCCAAGCAGCGCCAGGTGCCGTATCTGGCCACCGAGCCGCTGGCCGACGCCATCGTCTGGTCGCAGGGCAACCGCTACACCTTCCGCCTGCGCCCCTCCACGGCCATGCAGGCCGCGATGCTGGCCGAAGAGGCCGCCAAGCTCGACGCCACCCGCTGGGCGACCATCGCCCCGAACTACGCCTATGGCACCGATGCGGTCACCGCCTTCAAGGCCGAGCTGAAGAAGCGCAAGCCCGACGTCGAGTTCGTCGGCGAGCAATGGCCGCCCCAGGGCAAGCTCGACGCCGGCCCCACCGTGCGCGCCCTCGAAGCCATGAAGCCCGACGCGATCTTCAACGTCACCTTCGGCGCCGACCTCGCCAAGTTCGTGCGCGAGGGCGACATTCGCGGCCTGTTCGACGGCCGCGAGGTCGCCTCGCTGCTGTCCGGCGAGCCGGAATATCTCGAGCCGCTGGGCGCCGAGGCTCCCGAAGGCTGGATCGTCACCGGCTACCCCTGGTACGACATCGACACGCCGGAGCATGACGCCTTCCGCACCGCCTACGAGGCAAAATACGGCGAGCATCCCTACGCCGGGTCGCTCGTCGGCTACAACGGGATGAAGGCCCTCGCCGCCGCCCTCACGAAGGCCAGCGGCGCCACCGACGCCGACTCGCTGATCGCCGCCTTCGAGGGCCTCGAGGTTCCCGACGCCCCGTCCGGCCGCTTCACCTTCCGCGAGGCCGACCACCAGTCCACCATGGGCGCCTGGGTCGGTCGCACGGCGGTGCGCGATGGTCAGGGCGTCATGGTCGACTGGCGCTATGCCGACGGTGCCGACTATCTGCCGTCGCCCGAGGACGCCCGCAAGCTTCGCCCCGCCCAATAGGCTGGCCGCACAGGCGGCGCACTGACGCAGGCGCGTGGTGACTCCTCCGGTCGCCGCGCGCCGGCGCCCATCCCCAACGAGGAGACGGTGTTGACGACGCTCGGCTTCGTATTCGCCCAGCTCCTGGCCGGCCTTGCCGACGCGTCGTCGCTGTTCCTGGTGGCGGCCGGCCTGTCGCTGATCTTCGGCGTCACCCGCATCGTCAATTTCGCCCACGGCTCGCTGTTCATGCTGGGCGCCTATGTCGCCTATTCGGCCGTCACCTGGCTGCCGACCGGCCATCTCGGCTTCTGGGGCGGGATGCTCGCAGCAGCCGTCGCAGTGGCGCTGATCGGCGGGCTGATCGAGATCGTCATCCTGCGCCGGCTCTACGCCTCGGCCGAGCTCTACCAGCTCGTCGCCACCTTCGGCGTTCTCCTCGTCATCCAGGACGTCGCGCTGGCGATCTGGGGGCCGGAAGACCTGCTTGCGCCCCGCGCCCCCGGTCTTGGCGGCGCCCTGCGGATCTTCGGCGAGCCGGTGCCGCAATACGACCTCCTCCTCATCGCCGCCGGCCCGGTCGTCCTCGTCGCCGTCTGGCTGGTCCTCAACCGCACCCGCTGGGGCACCTTGGTGCGCGCCGCGACGGAGGACCGCGAGATGACCGGCGCCCTCGGTGTCGACCAGGCGCGCCTGTTCACCACGGTCTTCATGCTCGGCGCCTTCCTTGCCGGCCTTGCCGGCGCCCTCCAGACCCCGCGCGAAGCCGTCAGCCTCGCCCTCGATCTCGACGTGGTGGTCGAGGCCTTCGTCATCGTCGTCGTCGGCGGGCTCGGCTCCATCGGCGGCGCCTATGCGGCGGCCGTCCTGATCGGCGTCCTCAATGCCTTCACCCTCCTGTGGTTTCCGACCCTCGCCACTGTCCTGCCCTTCCTGGTGATGGCCGCGATCCTGGTGGTGCGGCCCTACGGCCTGTTCGGCCAGGCCGCCCTCGTCGCGCCGGCCCCGGCCGAACGCGGCGCCACCCTGCGGCTGCCCGGCCGCACAGTGACGATCCTCGTCGTCCTCGCCGTTGCGGGTCTCGCGCTGCTGCCGCTGGTCGAATCCGGCTTTGCCCTGATCCTGCTCACCGATTTCTTCGTCGCCGCCCTCTTTGCCGCCAGCCTGCAGTTCATCATGGGCCTCGGCGGCATGATCTCCTTCGGCCACGCCGCCTTCTTCGGCCTCGGCGCCTATGGTGCGGCGCTGGCCGCCACGGCCCTCGGCCTGCCGATGTTCGCCGCCATGGCGCTGGGCGTGGCCACCGGCGGCCTCGGCGCGCTGGTCATCGGCTGGTTCTGCGTGCGCCTCTCCGGCGTCTATCTCGCCATGCTGACCCTTGCCGGCGCCCAGATCCTCTGGGCCGTCGCCCTGCAATGGCAGGATGTCACCGGCGGCGACGACGGCATTCTCGGCGTCTGGCCCGACCGCTTCGCCGCCTCCCGCACGGTCTATTACCTGATCGCCCTTGGCCTGTGCGCCGGCGGCCTCTGGCTGATCCGCCGCATCGCCCATGCGCCCTTCGGCTATCTCCTGCGCGCCACCCGCGACTCGCCCCTGCGCGCCGAGGCCATCGGCCTCGACGTGCGCGGCCGCCAGCTCGCAGCCTTCGTCATCGCCGGCCTCTTCGCAGCCCTCGCGGGCACGGTCTTCGTCTTTGCCAAGGGCAGCGTCTTTCCCACCATCCTGGCGGTCGGCCAGTCCGTCGACGCCCTGCTGATGGTGCTGATCGGCGGCGTGCAGGCCCTGTCGGGTCCGATCGCCGGCGCCGCGATCTTCGTCGGTATCGAGGACTGGGTCGGCCGGCTGCCCTATTGGCGGTCGATCTTCGGCGTCATCATCCTCGCCGTCTGCATTCTGGCGCCCCAGGGCATCGCCGGTGGCCTGCGGTCGCTGGCCGGCCGCGTCCGCCGCCGTACCCCGGGTGCTTCCGGAGCGCCGGCATGAATGCGCTGGAAATCCGCGGCCTGAGCAAGGCCTTCGGCGGCGTCGTCGCGGTCGACGACGTCGGCTTTCACGTCGCGTCGGGCGAGATGCTGGCCCTGATCGGCGCCAATGGCGCCGGCAAATCCACCACCTTCAACATGCTCAACGGCCAGTTGCGCCCCGATCGCGGCTCGGTGCGGCTGTTCGGGTCCGAGATCGCCGGCCTGCCGGCCCGCCGCATCGCCCGGCGCGGCGTCGGCCGCACCTTCCAGATCACCCAGACCTTCACCTCCATGACGGTGCGCGAAAACCTGCAGACCGCTCTCCTCGCCCATCGCAAGCGCCCCTTCGACTTTTTCTCCCGTGCTGTCATCGCCGAGCGTGAGGCGGCCGACCGCCTGCTGGCCATTGTCGGCATGTCCGAGGCCGCCGACCGTCCTTCCGCCGAGCTCGCCTATGGCGACGTCAAGCGGCTGGAACTCGCCGTCGCCCTTGCCGCATCGCCGCGGCTCCTGCTGATGGACGAGCCGACCGCCGGCATGGCGCCGCGCGAGCGCACCGCCCTGATGACGTTGGTGCGCGGCATCGTCGAGGACACCGGCCTGAGCGTCCTCTTCACCGAGCACGACATGGATGTGGTCTTTGCCCATGCCGACCGCATCGTGGTGCTCAACCGGGGCGCCGTCATCGCCGAGGGCACCGCCGACGCGATCCGCGCCGACCCGACCGTCCGCGCCGTCTATCTCGGCGGCGGCACACCGGAATCAGTCACTGAACAAGTCTCGCCAAATGCTTGAACTGCAAGCGATCGACAGTTTCTACGGCGACGCCCACATCCTGCATGGCGTGTCGCTGACCGTGAACGAAGGCGAGATCGTCGCCCTCGTCGGGCGCAACGGTGCCGGCAAGTCCACGACGCTGAAGAGCGCCATGGGCCTCGTGCGCCCGCGCCGCGGCACGGTGCGCTATCGCGGTGCCGACATCACCGGCCTGCCGCCCTACCGCATCGCGCGGCTGGGCCTCGGCTACGTCCCTGAGGACCGCCGCATCTTCAAGGATCTGACGGTCTCGGAAAACCTCGAAGTCGGCCGCCGCGACGCCGCGGACGCGGACACGCCATGGACCCCGGCGCGGCTGTTCGACCTCTTTCCCAATCTCGGCGAACGCCGCGGCCAGAAGGGCGGGCGCCTGTCCGGTGGCGAGCAGCAGATGCTCAGCCTCGCCCGCACCCTGATGGGCAATCCGCGCACCCTGCTGCTCGACGAGCCCTCCGAGGGCATCGCGCCGGTCATCGTCGACGCCATGGCCGCGGCCATCCGCGACCTCAAGCGCGAAGGCCTGTCGGTGCTTCTGTCGGAGCAGAATCTCGGCTTTGCCCGCGCCATCGCCGACCGCGCGGTGATCATCGAGACCGGCACCGTCCGCTTCACCGGCAGCTTTGCCGAGATGGAAGCCGATCCCGACATCGTCTCCAGCCACCTCGCCGTCTAGGCGGCGCGGCCCTTTCGACGGACGCGATCAGCCACCGTCGCCGAAACCCGCGCCCTGGTGCTCGCCGAGCTTCGGCGCCGGCCGCTCCAGCGACAGTTCGGCATCGCCATAGGTGATCGGGCTGCGCACGCCCGCCATGCCGCCCGGCGCGATCTGCATGCCGCGATGGACGATCTGCGGATCGGCGAAGACGTCGGCGACATCGTTGATCGGCCCCGACGGCACGCCCACCGGCTCCAGCGCGGCCAGAAGGTCGTCGCGGCGCCATGCGGCGATCGCCCCGGCCAGGATCGGCGTCAGCGCCTCCCGGTTGGCGACCCGCGCCTCATTGGTGGCGTAGAGCGGATCGGCGGACAGCTGCGGCAGGTCGAGGACGGCGCAGAGCCGCGCGAACTGCCGGTCATTGCCGCAGGCGATGATCAGATGGCCGTCGGCCACCGGAAACACCTGATATGGCACGATGTTGGGATGGGCATTGCCGAGCCGCGACGGCGCGGCGCCGGTGGCGAAGAAGTTCAGCGCCTGGTTGGCCAAGACGCCCGCCATGCAGTCGTAGAGCGCCATGTCGACATATTGGCCGCGCCCGGTCCGCTCCCGGTCGGCCAGCGCCGCCTGGATGGCGATGGTGCCGTAGAGCCCGGTGAAGATGTCGGCGAAGGCGACGCCGATCTTCTGCGGCTCGCCGGCCGGATCGCCGGTCAGGCTCATGATGCCGCCCATGCCCTGGATCATGAAGTCGTAGCCGGCCCGGCCCGCATAGGGGCCGTCCTGGCCGAAGCCGGTGACCGAGCAATAGACGAGGCGCGGATTGATCGCCTTCAGGCTTTCATAGTCGAGGCCGAACTTCGCCAGTCCGCCGACCTTGAAGTTCTCGATCAGCACGTCCGCCTCGGCCGCCAGCGACCGCACCAGTTCCCGCCCCTCCTCGGTGCCGAAATCAGCCACCACTGACCGCTTGCCCCGGTTGCAGGCGTGGAAATAGGCGGCCGTGCGCTCGCCGTCCCGTTCGACGAAGGGCGGCCCCCAGCCGCGGGTGTCGTCGCCCGCCGGGCTCTCGACCTTGATCACGTCGGCGCCGAGATCGGCGAGCGTCTGGCCGATCCACGGGCCGGCCAGAATGCGGGCGAGTTCCAGGACTCTCAGTCCGGCATGGGGTGCGTGCGTCATCCGGTCGGCGTGCCGCCCGGCGCCGGCGCTGTCAAGCTGCGCCAACGCTTATCGACGGCCCTCAGGGTGAGGATAGCTATGTCTTACGCGGCGGCATTCTGAGTTGATACTCAACCTCAACAGACCCGCGCCAGCATGACGGGCGGCCTGCCGGCGCCCCACCGGAGACGTCGGGGCGAGGCCGCCCTCGCGACCTGCCCCTTGCCGTGATCGGCAAATTTGGCCCGCTCGCTGGGCCGCCGGCGCCTGCGCCCCGGCCGCTCCCCCCGCCGCTCTTTGCAGCGGGCCCGCTGCCCTCAGTCCACGAAGGCGCGTTCGACGACGAAGGTGCCGGGCTTGTTGTTGGCGCCCTCCTCGAAGCCACGGGCTTCCAGCAGCGCTTCCGTGTCCTTCAGCATCGCCATGGAGCCGCAGATCATCGCCCGGTCGGTCTCCGGGTCCAGCGGCGCGATGGCGAGGTCCTCGAACAGCTTGCCGTTCTCGATCAGCGTGGTGATCCGGTGGCCGCGCGTCTCGCCGTCGCGGGTCGCGCTGGCGTGGAAGATCAGCTTGTCGCCGATGAACTCGCTCATCAGTTCGTCGGCCTTCGACGTCTCCACCAGTTCGCGGCCATAGGCCAGCTCGGCATTGCCGCGGCAGGTCTGGGTGAGGATCACCTGGTCGAACTTCTCGTAGGTCTCCGGGTCGCGGATCACCGAGGCGAAGGGCGCGATGCCCGTTCCGGTCGAGAACAGGAACAGCCGCTTGCCGGGCTTCAGCGCGTCATGGACGAGCGTGCCCGTCGGCTTCTTGCGCATCAGCACCGTGTCGCCGACCTGGATCTTCTGCAGATGCTCGGTCAAGGGGCCGTTCGGCACCTTGATGGAGAAGAACTCCAGCTCCTCGTCCCAGGCCGGGCTGGCGATGGAATAGGCCCGGTAGACCGGCTTGGCCGCGTTCGGCAGGCCGATCATCACGAACTCGCCCGAGCGGAAGCGGAAGCTCTGCGGCCGGGTGATGCGGAAGGCGAACAGGCTGTCGGTATAGTGCGTGACCTTGGTCACCGTCTCGGCAAAGACGCCGGCGGGAATCGGGAAGGCAGGCTCCGGCGAATGCTCCGGCTGTTGGGCGAGAGAACTCATCAGGCGTCGTTCCTTTCCATGGTCCGCGACCGCACGAGACGGCCTTGTCCGGTGCGCGCGACGGTCAGCGCCGCGTCACGATTGATCGGGTCCCGGCTGTCGGGAGAATGGCAGGCCGGACAGCATCCTTGCCCCGTGCCTACATCGCAGTCGTGCCGGAAGATAGAACCCCGCACCCCGCAATGCAGCGTCGCACGTTCCAAATATCGGCATTGTTCGGGGAAAACATTCGCCGCAGCCGCCATGCGGCGCGTGCGTCCGCCCTCCCCTCAGTTCAGGTTCGCCGCGGCCCGCGCCTCGGCCATCTCTTCCAGGCACGCGACCCGCGCGCTCGAACAGGCAAATCCCGCGATCACGCTGCGCACCACCCGCGCGCCGACCCCGGTCAGGTCGAAGCCGCGATCCGAGCGCAGCCATTCCGAGATCACGCCGCTCACCGCGCAGACATAGGCGGTGGCCGCCTCCTTCGGCTGCCATTCGTGCTTCAGCTCGCCGCGAATCTGCACCGCCGCGAAGATGCCGGTGATCGCCTTGTGCATGGTCGCCTCGGCGTCCGCCCGGCGCAGCATCGCGTCCTGCATCTCGCCGACATATTCGCAGCGGAACAGGAGAATGGTCAGGATCTTGCGCGTCCGTTCGTCGCGCTCCAGATGGCGAAGTGCCTCCAGCGTGTTCTCGTAGAGGTCCTGCAGCGACCGCCGGCCGGCACAGGCCTGCTCGTCGAAGAACTCTTCCTGGGGAAGCTTCGCGCGCTCCTGCATCGCCCGGAACAGTTCCAGCTTGTTGGAGAAGTGCCAGTAGATCGCGCCGCGCGTCAGGCCGGCGCTCGCGGCAATGTGACTGAGGGTCGTTCCTGCGACACCCTGTTCGTAGAACAGCGTTTCCGCCGCGTCGAGGATCGCCTCGCGCGTCTGCATCGCGTCCTGCTTGGTGCGTCTCAAGTTCGGGCCTCCCTTGCTCCGATACATTTATGGATGTATGTATGCCGCAATGCAAGAGAGCGGCGCCATGGCCGGCCGGAAAAAGGTTTTACAATGCGCGGACTTAACCTGATTTTGCGCATGACGGCGTGCGTCGGCGTCTCGCTGGCAGCCGCGGGCGCGGCCTTCGCACAGGCCGGCGGCACCCCGCCCCCGCCCGCCGTCACGGTCCTGACGGTCAAGAGCAAGAACCTGCCGGTGACCTACGAATATGCCGGTCGCGTCGCCTCCTCCCGCGAGGTCGAGGTCCGGGCGCGCGTCGGCGGCATCCTGCTCGAACGCAATTTCGACGAGGGCTCGCGCGTCGAGGCCGGCACTCTGCTGTTCCACATCGACCCGGCGACCTACGAGGCGCAGGTGGCGCTGGCCAAGGCGCAGGTGCTCCAGGCGCAGGCCCAGCTCGGCCAGGCCAAGCGGACCGAGGCCCGTGCCCGGCAGCTGGCCCAGAGCGGCGCGTCGAGCCAGGCGACGCTCGAAGACTCCGTCTCCTCGCGCGAACTCGCCGAAGCCCAGGTCGCAGCCGCCGAGGCGCAGTTGCAGACCGCCACCCTCTCCCTCGACTATGCCACCGTCGAGGCGCCGGTCGCGGGCGTGACCAGCCTGGAACAGGTGCCCGAGGGCAGCCTGCTCAGCACCGGCGACCTGCTCACCCGCATCAGCCGCCTCGATCCGGTCTATGTGAACTTCTCGGCCGCCGACAGGGAAGCCGCCTCCATCCGCGAACTGGTCGAAAGCGGCCAGTTGCAGGGCGCCTCCTCGCCGTCCGACCTCACCGTCACGCTGATGTTCGGCAATGGCGAGACCTACGGCGAAACCGGCACCATCGACTTCACCTCGACCACGATCGATTCACAGACCGGCACGATCCTGTCGCGCGCCGTCCTGCCCAATCCCGAAAGCCGCCTCCTGCCGGGCCAGTTCGTACGCCTGCAGCTCGAGGGCCTGTCCATCGAGAACGCCATCGAACTGCCGACCGAGGCGCTGATGCAGGGCCCGCAGGGCACCTTCGTCTACACGCTGAACGACGAGAACCTGGCCGAGGTCAGCCCGGTCGTCGTCGGCCGCGAGCTCGACGGCTCCATCGTCATTTCCGAGGGCCTCGCCGATGGCGACAAGGTCGTCGTCAAGGGCGTCGTCAAGGTTCGCCCCGGCGCCCCGGTCAACCCACAGCCGGCAGCCGCGAACGCCGATGCCGCCGGTGCCGAGCCCGGTGCACCTGCGCCGGACGCCCCCGCCGCCGAGGCAGCCTCTGACACGGAGGCCCCCGAGCCTGCCGCGGCTGAGCCCGCCGCCGCTGCCGACGAGCCCGCCGCCGACACGGCCAACGAGGCGGCTGGCGAACAGCAGGGTGCGATCGAGCGCGCCGTCGACGCGGCCAACGACAAGGTCGTTGCCGATGCCGGGCACGCGCCCGGTGAAGCCGGCCGCACGGATGCCCCGCCGGTGCCCCTGACCGCCCTGCCCGATGGCGACGACGCCCGCCGCGCCACCAGCGACGGCGACGCTTCGTCGGAGTCCGCCCGATGAATGCGCGGTTCTTCGTCGACCGGCCGATCTTCGCGGCCGTCATCTCGATCCTGATCACCCTCGGTGGCCTGCTGTCGATCAGCGCGCTGCCGATCGAGCAGTATCCGCAGCTGGTGCCGCCGCAGGTCCAGGTGCGCGCCTCCTATCCCGGCGCCAGCGCCGAGACCATCGCCCAGACCGTCTCCGCGCCGATCGAGCAGCAGATCAACGGCGTCGAGGACATGCTCTACATGCAGTCCACGAACTCCTCGACGGGCACGGCGACGATCACCGTCACCTTCGCCAGCGGCACCGATCCCGATCAGGCGACGATCAACGTCAACAACCGCGTCCAGCAGGCCAATGCCTCGCTGCCCGAGCAGGTCCAGCGTCTCGGCGTCACCGTCGCCAAGCAGAACTCGTCGATCCTCGCGGTTCTGACCATGTCGTCGGAGGACCCGCGCTACGACGCCACCTATGTGTCGAACTACGCGTTGCTCAACGTTCTCGACGAGCTGAAGCGCCTGCCCGGTATCGGCGAGGCGCAGCTCTTCGGCGCCCGCAACTATTCCATGCGCATCTGGCTGCGGCCCGACGCTCTGGCCTCCTACGGCCTGACGCCGGGCGACGTGGCCACCGCCGTGCGCGACCAGAACGCCCAGTTCGCCGCCGGCCAGTTCGGCGCGCCGCCCACCAACACCGATCTCGCCTTCACCTATTCGGTGACCACGGCCGGGCGCCTGCCCGACACCGAGGCCTTCGAGAACATCATCCTGCGCTCCGACGAGAACGGCTCCTCGTTGCTCCTGAAGGATGTCGCGCGGGTCGAGCTCGGCGCCCAGGATTACGGCTTCAACGCCACCTATAACGGCACGCCGACGGTGCCCATCGGCATCTACCTGCAGCCGGGCGCCAACGCCCTCGACACGCTGAGCGGCGTGCGCACCCGCATGGAGGAGCTCTCCGGCTCCTTCCCCGATGGCATCAGCTTCGCCATTCCCTACGACACCACCAAGTTCATCGAGGCCTCCATCGAGGAGGTCATCATGACCTTCATCGAGGCCATGGCGCTGGTCTTCGTGGTCGTCTTCATTTTCCTGCAGAGCTTCCGGGCGACGCTGATCCCGATGCTCGCCGTCCCGGTGTCGATCATCGGCACCTTCGGCGTGCTTCTGGCGCTCGGCTTCTCGATCAATCTTCTCACCTTGTTCGGCCTCGTCCTGGCCATCGGCATCGTCGTCGACGACGCCATCGTGGTCCTGGAGAATGTCGAGCGGATCATGACGACGGAGGGGCTCAACGCCAAGGACGCCACCGCCAAGGCGATGACCGAAGTCGCCGGCCCGGTGATCGCCATCGTGCTCGTCCTGTGCGCCGTGTTCATCCCGGTGGCGTTTCTCGGCGGCCTCGCCGGCACCATGTACCGGCAGTTCGCCGTCACCATCGCCGTGTCGGTGGTGATCTCGGGCATCGTCGCCCTCACCCTCACCCCGGCGCTCTGCGGCCTTCTCCTGAAGCAGGGCCATTCCGAGCCCTGGGCGCCGTTCCGCTGGTTCAACACCGGCTTCGACAAGCTGACCAACGCCTATGGCGCCGGCGTGGCCTTCATCATGCGCCGGGCCGTCGTCGCCCTCGTCCTGTTCGCCGGCATCGTCGGCGGCAGCTACTATTTCTTCCAGACGATCCCCGGCTCGCTGGTCCCCGACGAGGATCAGGGCGTCAATTTCGCCATCGCCATCCTGCCGCCGGCCGCCTCGCTGGCCCGCACGACGGAGGTGATGGAGCAGGTCAGCGCGAATGTGCGCGAGCATCCGGCGGTCGCCGACGTGGTCGCCTTCGCCGGCTTCGACCTCCTGGCCGGAACCCAGAAGTCCAGCTCGGGCGTGGCCTTCGTCACCCTCAAGGACTGGTCGGAACGCGAGGACCCGTCGCTCGACGCCCGCAACCTCACCGGCCCGATCATGGGCATGAATGCCGGCATCCAGGACGGCATGGTGCTGGCCTTCAACCCGCCGCCGATCCAGGGCCTGTCCACCACCGGCGGCTTCGACCTGTTCGTGCAGGACCGGCAGAACCGCGGCTCCCAGGAACTGGTCGCGGCGACCAGCGCGCTGGTGGCGGCGGCGGCCGAGCGGCCGGAGCTGGCCGGCGTGCGCACCACCTTCTCGGCCAACGTCCCGCAGTACCAGATCGACGTCGACCGTCAGAAGGCCAAGGCGCAGGACGTGCCGATCTCCTCGATCTTCGAGACCATGCAGTCGACCTTCGGCTCGCTCTATGTGAACGACTTCACCCTGCTCGGCCGCAACTACCGGGTCTCGCTCCAGTCCGAATCCGACTTCCGCGAGAAGCCGCAGGATCTGCGCTTCGTCTACGTCAAGGCGAACAACGGCGCGATGATCCCCCTCGACGCCCTCCTGTCGGTCGAGCGCATCGTCGGCCCGGACCTCATCGAGCGCTTCAACGCCTTCACCGCGGCCAAGGTCTCCGGCGGCCCCGCCCCCGGCTATTCGTCGGGGCAGGCGCTGCAGGCCATGCAGGAGATCGCGGCCGAAAAGCTGCCCGACGGCTATCAGGTCGCCTGGACGGGTTCGGCCTATCAGGAGATCGCCTCGGGCGGCACCGGGCTCGCCGCCATCGGCTTCGGCATCCTGATGGTCTTCCTCATCCTGTCGGCCCAGTACGAACGCTGGTCGCTGCCCATCGCGGTGCTTCTGGCGGTGCCCTTCGCCATGTTCGGCGCGCTCCTCGCGATCTGGCTGCGCGGGCTCGACAACGACGTCTACTTCCAGATCGGCCTGGTCACGCTGGTCGGACTGGCGGCCAAGAACGCAATCCTGATCGTCGAGTTCGCGGTGCTGAAACGCGAGGAGGGTCTGTCGGCCTTCGACGCCGCGCTGCAGGGCGCCAAGCTGCGCTTCCGGCCGATCGTCATGACGTCGCTCGCCTTCATCCTGGGCGTCGTGCCGCTCGCGATCTCCACCGGCGCCGGCTCGGCCAGCCGCCACTCCATCGGCACCGGCGTCATCGGCGGGATGCTCGCGGCAACCTTCGTCGCGATCTTCTTCATCCCGCTGTTCTACAAGCTGCTCGCCCGCAAGCAGCCGGCCCGCGGCAGCCACGCGGCTCGGACCTCCGGCGACGATGGCGCAGCGACGCCGGCACCGGCGCCGGCCGAATAGCCTCCGGCTCGGCCGGTTCGCCTCGTGAACCGGTTCAGCTCATGAAAAAGGCGGCGCGCCTGGCTGGCGCGCCGCCTTTTTGCCGTGTGAGCACAAGGCATTGCCGGATGGTCCGGAATCGATCTCTCAACCGTTTCCGCCCCGCGCGATCACGCCTCGGCCGGCACCTCCAGCTTGTCCAGCGGGCACGGATGATCCTTCTTGTCGCATTTGCGCCGATAGACATGCGCCCAGCGGTCGTAGCGCCCGGCCCTGACGAGCCGCTCGGCAAGGGTGCGGAAGAACGCCTTCTTCTCGGCCTTGCCGTCCAGCCGCTTGAACCGCTTCTTTTCCGGCTTGGTCATGGCGCAGCCGATGCAGCGGCCGCCATCCTTGTATTTGCAGATATCGATGCACGGGGACGGGGCATCGGCCCAACGTTTGGCCACGGGCGCTCCTGTGATAGTCGGATGGCGAAGGGGCGAGTGACGCGGCGGTCTCGATCCGGCCTGCGGCACTTCCCTTCCATTCCCGGTCTGCTATGAATAGATGAAAGTGGTTGTCAAGTTTAGAACGGTTCGAGACGTCGGGTGCGATTCCCTGTCGCGGGTTCCCGGCGCGGTCTTCTTACAGAACGCGGTTGCCTGAATGTCTGCACTGCCCCTGCCCGAGACACTTCCCTCCTCCGGGCGCGCCCCGGCGCGAATCCTCGCCTTTCCCGGCGGCAATTGCCCGACGGTCCGTCCCGCCGCGCCCCAGCTCACCGATGCCGAACGCGACGAGCTGAACCGCCTGCGCTGGTTCGCATTGCGCAGCCGGCTCGCCCCGAAGCCCGATCTCGAACGGGCCTGCTTCCTTCTCGCCGGCGAGGAGAACGTCTCGCTGGAGCGCTTCGCCATCGCCTTCTTCCGCGGCCTGTCCGGCCAGAGCCTGCGCGAGATGGTGTTCTACCGTCCCGGCGCGAAACAGGCCTCGGACGATGAGATCTGGCTATTGCGCCTTCTCGCGGTGTTGCGCGCAGGCGAGAACGCCGCCGCCGGTGCGCTGGTCGCCTGGCGGGTCCGCCCCGAGGGCCGGCGCTGGCTGCGCTTCCTTGCGGCCTCCCTCGCCCGGACGCTCTGACGCGAAAAATCGCATGGGAGCGATTGCCGCGACCTTGCCATGCACGGCCTCGGAGGCTAGATTAGAATTATTCTAAGACACCACTAAGGGACCGGAGACCATGGGACTAGTAGCAGCCAAGATCGAGCCGACGGCGAAGGAAGAGATCGTCAACGGCCTCACCCAGTCGCTGGCCGAGACGGCGATCGCCACGCTGAAGGCCCAGAACTTCCATTGGAACGTGACGGGCATGTCCTTCGGCGCCCTGCACGCGCTGTTCCAGGAGATCTACGAGGATCACTTCGAAGGTCAGGACACGCTGGCCGAGCGCATCAAGGCGTTCGACGCCCATGCCGAGGGCCGCTACTCGGTCTATCTGGAGCGCAGCGCCATCGAAGAGCATGACGGCCGCACCGACGCCCGCACCATGGTCGAGGTCCTGATGCAGGACCAGGAGACCCTCTCCTCGACCCTGTCGGCGCTTGCCGAGGTCGCCGACCAGCATGGCGATTTTGCCACCAACGACCTGGCGACCGCCCGCATCGAGCAGCACGACAAGTTCGCCTGGATGCTGCGCGCCCATCTGAAGACCACCGCCGCCTGAGGCGACCCGCTCGCCGCCCTTTCCGGCGGCGGACACGAGACATGAAAAAGGCCCGCCGGAGATCGTCCGGCGGGCCTTTTCGTATATCTCGACCATGCTGAGGCGGCCCGGTTCAGGTGTCGTCGCCCTCCACCGGAATCGGACAGGGAACGCCCTCCCGCTCGCATTTGCGCCGGTAGGACATGATCCAGAAGGCCGGGTTGCGCGCCGATTCCTGCAGGCGCCCGATCAGCGTCTCGATGAACTCGCGCTTCTGCTCCGCACCGCCCGACGACGGGAAGGCCTGCTTCTCCGCCTTGGTCATCGAGCAGCCGACGCAACGGCCCTGGCGCTTGTATTTGCAGATGTCGACGCAGGGGGACGGTGCGGTGGCCCAGGCGGCGTCCGCGGCGTCGGTAACCTTGGTATCCATGAAGTGGGCTGGCCGCTGTTGACGAGATGGCGGGTGACGGCCGGCATATAGGAGCGCCGCCGCCATCCTGCCAGCGGTCTCACACACGCACGTCACACGCAGGAGGGCGACCGGCGCGCCATGAGTGCGCCGGTCCCGTCAAACGATCGCAGGGATGCGCGTCAGCTCGCCGCGGCGAGCCCGTGCACCGGTTCCATCAGGCCGAGCCGCCGGCGCATGAACGCCTTGTTGCCCAGGAGATCGTCGATCGTGTAATTGCCCAGCGCGCCGAGAAACGCGTTCAGCGCCTCGCGCAGGGCCGAATTGAGCTCGCAGCTCTCGATCAGCGGGCAATCCACGGCGCCGGTCTCGAAGCACTCCGCCAGGGCGAAATTCTCTTCGGTCACTTCCACGACATTGCGCAGATTGATCGCCGCAGCCGGCCGCGCCAGGCGCACGCCGCCATTGCGGCCGCGCACCGTCTCGACCATGCCGGCCTCGACCAGCGGCTGCAGGATCTTGAACAGGAACAGCTCCGACGCCGAATAGGCTGCCGCGATATCCTTGATGCGACTGAGCTGGCCACCATTGGAGGCGCAGTACATCAGGATCCGGATCGCGTAGTTCGTCTGGCGGGTAAGCCGCATCAAATCGTCCTCGACCATCGTCGCTGGTTAACTTCCAGCGAACCCAATCTAGAACGATTCCAGCATCATGAGAAGGGGAAGCGGGAACCGCGCAGCTGCACGGCCCCGTTTCGTCCCGTTTCGGCGCCGCAGGCGCGGCGCCCTGTGCCCTATTCCGCCGCCTGTGCGGGCGTTTCGGCGGCCGCCGTCGGAATGTAGTTGAGGATCGGCGCCAGCCACCGCTCGACCTCGGCGACGGGCATGCCCTTGCGCGCGGCATAATCCTCGACCTGGTCCCGCTCGATCTTCGCAACCCCGAAATAATAGGAGTCCGGGTGTCCGATATAGAGGCCGGACACCGACGAGCCCGGCCACATGGCGTAGCTCTCGGTCAGTTTCACGCCGGTCGTGGCTTCCGCATCAAGCAGTTCGAACAGCGTCGTCTTCTCGGTGTGGTCCGGCTGGGCCGGGTAGCCCGGCGCCGGCCGGATGCCGGCATAATCCTCGCTGATCAAATCTTCCGGCGTGAAGGTCTCGTCCGGCGCATAGCCCCAGAATTCCCGCCGCACCTTCTCGTGCATTCGCTCGGCGAAGGCCTCGGCGAATCGGTCGGCGAGCGCCTTGACCATGATCGACGAGTAGTCGTCATTGGCCTTGGCGAAGCGATTGGCGATCGCCTCCTCCTCGATCCCGGCGGTCACCACGAAGCCGCCCACGTAATCCGCCTTGCCGCTGTCCAGCGGCGCGACGAAGTCGGCCATCGCGACGTTCGGCCGGTCGCCGCGCTTGGTCAGCTGCTGGCGCAGCGTGTAGAGTGTCGCCAGCTCCTCCTTGCGGTCGTCGCCGGTGAACAGGCGGATGTCGTCGCCCACCGAATTGGCCGGCCAGAAGCCGATCACGGCCCGCGGCTGGAACCACTTCTCGGCGATGATCTGCTTGAGCATGGCCTGCGCGTCGTTGAACAGCGACCGCGCCGCCTCGCCCTGCTTCTCGTCCTCCAGGATGCCCGGATAACGGCCCTTCATCTCCCAGGTCTGGAAGAACGGCGTCCAGTCGATGTAGCGCGACAGCTCTTCCAGGTCCCAGTCCGTAAAGACCCGGGTGCCGGTGATCGCCGGCTTGACCGGCTCATAGGCCGCCCAGTCGCTGACCTGCGCGTTGGCGCGGGCCTTAGCCAGCGGCAGCCGCTTCTTGTCGCGCTCGCCCTTGCGATGCGCCTCGGCGACCTTCTGGTAGTCGGCCTTCACGCCCTCGACATAGGCGTCGCGGGTCTCCTTGGAGAGGAGATGCGACACCACGCCGACCGCGCGCGAGGCATCGGTGACGTAGACCGTCTGGCCCCGGTTGTAGCCCGGGTCGATCTTCACCGCCGTATGCACCTTGCTGGTCGTCGCCCCGCCGATCAGCAGCGGAATGTCGAAGCCCTCGCGCTCCATCTCGGCGGCCACATGCACCATCTCGTCGAGCGACGGCGTGATCAGGCCGGACAGGCCGATGACATCGACCTTCTCCTGCCGCGCCGTCTCCAGGATCTTGGGGGCTGGCACCATCACGCCGAGATCGATGACCTCGTAATTGTTGCAGGCCAGGACCACGCCGACGATGTTCTTGCCGATGTCGTGGACGTCGCCCTTCACGGTCGCCATCAGCACCTTGCCGGCGTTCGAGCGCTCGTCGGTGCCGTTCAGCCGCTTCTCCTCCTCCATGTAGGGGAGCAGATGCGCCACGGCCTGCTTCATCACCCGGGCCGACTTGACCACCTGCGGCAGGAACATCTTGCCGGCGCCGAACAGGTCGCCGACGATGTTCATGCCGTCCATCAGCGGCCCCTCGATGACGTGCAGCGGACGGTCGGCCTCGAGCCGCGCCTCTTCGGTGTCCTCGACGATATATTCGGTGATGCCGTTGACCAGCGCATGGGCGATGCGGTCCTGGACGCTCTTCTCGCGCCAGGTCAAATCCTTGGCCTTGGCCTCCTTGCCGCCGGCGCCGCGCCAGCGCTCGGCCAGCTCCAGCAGCCGCTCGGTCGGGTCGCCGCCATCGGCGCGCTTGCGGTCGAGGACGACGTCCTCGCAGGCCTCGCGCAGTTCCGGATCGATCGACTCGTAGACCGCCAGCTGGCCGGCATTGACGATGCCCATGTCCATGCCCGCCTGGATGGCGTGGTACAGGAACACCGCGTGCATCGCCTCGCGCACGGCCTCGTTGCCGCGGAACGAGAAGGACAGGTTCGACACGCCGCCGGAGATGTGGGCGCCCGGCAGGTTCTGGCGGATCTGGCGGGTCGCCTCGATGAAGGCGACGCCGTAGCCGTTATGCTCCTCGATGCCGGTGGCGATCGCAAAGACGTTCGGGTCGAAGACGATGTCCTCCGGCGGGAAGCCGGCCTCTTCGGTCAAGAGCTTGTAGGCGCGCGTGCAGATTGCGACCTTGCGCTCCAGCGTGTCGGCCTGGCCCTGCTCGTCGAAGGCCATGACCACCACGGCGGCGCCGTAGCTGCGCACCAGCCGCGCCTGCTTCAGGAAGCTCTCCTCGCCCTCCTTCATGGAGATCGAGTTGACCAGCGCCTTGCCCTGCACGCATTTCAGACCGGCCTCGATCACCTCGAACTTGGAGGAGTCGATCATCACCGGAACCTTGGCGATGTCGGGCTCGGCCGCGATCAGGTTCAGGTAGTCGATCATCATCTGCTTGGAGTCGATCAACCCCTCGTCCATGTTGACGTCGATGATCTGGGCGCCGTTCTCCACCTGGCTGCGCGCAACGTCGAGGGCGGCCGGCAGGTCGTTCGCCTCGATCATCTTGCGGAAGCGGGCCGAGCCGGTGACGTTGGTCCGCTCGCCGACATTGACGAAGGGAATCTCCTTGGTCAGCGTGAACGGCTCCAGGCCCGACAGGCGCATCAGCGGCGCGATGGTCGGCACCTTGCGCGGCTTGTAGCGCGCCGCCGTCTCGGCCACCGCCTTGATGTGGTCCGGCGTCGAGCCGCAGCAGCCGCCCAGGACGTTGACGAGCCCTTCCTCGCAGAAGATCTCGACCTCCTTGGCCATCTGCTCGGGGCTCTGGTCGTATTCGCCGAACTCGTTCGGCAGGCCGGCATTCGGATAGGCGCAGACGAAGGTGTCCGCCGCCGCCGAGATTTCCGCCAGGTGATCGCGCATCGCCGCGGCGCCAAGGGCGCAGTTCAGGCCGATGGTGAAGGGCCGGCCGTGCCGCACCGAGTGCCAGAACGCCGTCGGCGTCTGGCCCGACAGCGTGCGTCCGGACAGGTCGGTGATCGTGCCGGAGATCATGATCGGCAGCGTCACGCCCTTTTCCGCGAATATCTCCTCGCAGGCGAAGATCGCCGCCTTGGCGTTCAGCGTGTCGAAGATCGTCTCGATCAGGATCAGGTCGGAGCCGCCGTCGATCAGGCCGCGCAGCTGCTCGCCATAGGCGATGCGCAATTCGTCGAAGGTCACGGCCCGGTAGCCCGGATTGTTGACGTCCGGCGAGATCGAGGCGGTGCGGTTCGTCGGTCCGAGCGCGCCGGCGACGAAGCGGCGCTTGCCGTCCTTCTCCTCGGCGCGGATGCAGGCGCGCCGGGCCAGCCGCGCACCGTCGCGGTTCAGCTCGTAGACCTGGTCCTCCATCTGGTAATCGGCCTGGGCGATCGTGGTGGAGGAGAAGGTGTTGGTCTCCAGGATATCCGCGCCGGCCATGGCATAGGCGTAGTGGATGTCCTCGATCGCCTGCGGCTGCGTCAGGTTCAGGAGATCGTTGTTGCCCTGCAGGTGGCATTCGCAGGCGCCGAAGCGATGCCCGCGGAAATCGTCCTCGCCGAGGCCCAGAAGCTGGATTTCGGTGCCCATGGCGCCGTCGAGCACCAGGATACGCTCGGAAACCGCCTTGCGCAGCGCCGCGGACGCCTCTGCCGGCGAACGGCCTTCGGTCATCGCCCCGAAAAGCTTGTCGGACGTCTCTGTCATGGCTTCACCGTTTCCTTGTCGCTCCGCGGCAAATCACATAAACATATCCTTATGTCAATATTTGCCACGGCGTCGGCCTGTCTGCGCCCACCCTTACACCATGCCTGCGACGGATAGAATTCGAGGGGCGCCGCAGATGTTTGCGCCCGCGCCTGACAGGCGGATGACCGCTGCGGTGGAGGTGAGCGTCAGGCACTCTCCGTCACACGGCAAACCGACAGCGTCATCGGATGCGTCGCCCCTGGGCAGGAGAGCGACATCGGCCGCCATCGCAGCCGCCGCGTCACCCCCGCCATCCGCAGAAAACACACCCCACCTCCCCACTCGGCGTCATCCTCGGGCTCCGACCCGAGGACCCATGCCAAGCCATCCCAACCGCCGCCACGCCGCAGACCGCGCCCCTCCTCCCCCGAAGCGGCACTGGCACCGCAGAGGAATGGGTCCTCGGGTCAAGCCCGAGGATGACGGCATTGGTGTTTGCGCCCTCGCCTAACAGGCCGATGACGGCTGTGGCGCTGGTTAGCGTCAACGCTCGCCCCGCCCCATGGCAAGCCGACGGCATCGCCGCATGCGTCCCCCCCCGGCAGGACACTGACATCAACCGCCGCCACCGCAGCATCGCGTCACCCCCGCCGCCCGCAGAAAACGCACCCCACCTCCCCACTCGGCGTCATCCTCGGGCTCCGCCCCGAGGACCCATGCCAAACCGTCCCAACCGCCGCCACGCAACAGAACGCCCCTCCTCCCCCAAAACGACAGCGGCACCGCAGAGGAATGGGTCCTCGGGTCAGGCCCGAGGATGACGGCGTGGGTGGAAAGGCGCCGCACAATCGGCAACGTCAGCCTTGCACAAGCTTCAGGGCGTACCCATCTGTGTGTGGTGCAACGCGTCCCTGACTTGTCAGGTCGATGCGCCCAGGGTCTTCTGCTCTTCGTCCGACCACGGATGTACTGGCGAGTCGAAGAGTGAGGCCCGCACATTGTCTCTCGCAGACAACGCGGAGCCGCCGGGCAATGTCCCTGGCGGCTTTTTCGTGTTCGGTCGCCGGATCGGGCCGCCCTAGACGGACGGCATCCCCCGCGGCCGGGCGCGGGCCCCGTCGCCGAAAAGCAGCGAGTCCAGCGCCAGCCGGCCTCCGCCGAAACACATCAGCGTCAGCGCCATCGCCGCCCAGGGCAGATGAAAATTCGCCCAGCCCTCCGGCACGGTGATCTGGATCACCGCGGTCATCGCCAGGAGCGCGAGCGCGGCAAAGCGCGTACCCAGCCCCAGCACCAGCAGGATCGGCAGCACGATCTCGGCGATCCCCGCCAGATGCGCGCTCAGGATCGGCGCCGGATAGGCGTATTCGGCGCCCAGGATGTGCAGCTTGAACTCCTGCGTGAACAGATAGCGGGCGCCGCCAGAGAGTTGCAGGAAGCCGTCCCACTTGGTCAGGCCGGACCTGTAGAACGGCACGGCCAGCGCAACCCGCAGGGCTAGCAGCGGCAGGTCCGCCGGAACCGCGCCCAGCGCCGCCTCGGCACGGATCAGCAACTCACGCATTCCCTGTCTCCCTGTCGCGAAAGCCGGTCACGGCGCCCAGATCGATGAGCGCGATCAGCGCCTCCCCGAAGGCGAAGGTCCGGTCCGCGTCGACAGCCGCCCCGGCCGCCTCCGCCAGGCTGGCACCATTGATCAGCGCCGCCACGAAGGGCACGTCGCAAGGCGGCAGGATGGTCGAGCGCAATTCCGCATCCGGCCGCGTCACCAGCACCGCCTCAGCCCGCCAGTGTTCGACCGGGCGCACCGGCTGCTGCTGATGGTGCGACCAGATCGTGCCGACGGGATACGCCGAGCGCACCAGCCGCACGGCCGGATGCAGCACCAGCACCGTGGCATCGAGCCGCGACGGGTCGAGCCCGGCAAGGCCCGCCCGGTCCAGCGCGTGTGCTTCCGCCGCGTGATAGGCCTGCGTCAGCGCGACCTCGAGCCGGACGACATCGGCGAGATAGGGCAAGCCCTCCGCCGGCGCGAAACCGGCGGCGAAGCCGGCAAAGCCGTGGCCGTATTCGAGCATCACCGGCGAGGCGGGCTTCTCGGCGGCCACATAGGCGCGCGCCATGATCTGGAAGAAGGCGTCGCCGACCAGTTGCCGGACCACCGGAAACGCCTTTTCCAGCGCACCGACCAGCCCGACATGGACATTGTTGCGATAGACCGCGAAGCGGCGGGCGTCGCGCGTGCCGCGATGGGTCGTCAGCCCCGCCGGCATCTCTGCCTCCGCCGCCGTCAGGGCGGCGATGAAAGCCTGCGCGCCGATCGCCGGCGCGGTTCCCGCCACCGCGCTCATGCCGCCGGCCGGACGCGATGATATACCGGCCGCGCATCGGCCAACGCCCCTTCCACCCGTGCGACCTCGTCCATCAGCGCCGCAAAGGGCGGCACGTCATTGTCCCATTCCACCAGCGTCGGCAGCGGGCCGCTCTTTCGCAAGGTGTGCCGATAGAGCGCGAAGACGTCGGGCAGCACCGGCGCGTTGTGCGCGTCGATCAGCAGCCGCTCGCCGGCATCGTCCACCGTCTCGTCATAGCCGGCGAGATGGATCTCCCCGACCCGCTCCAGCGGAAACCGGTCGATATAGGCAAAGGGGTCAAGGCCGTGATTGACCGCCGACACCATGACGTTGTTGACGTCCAGCAGCAGGCCGCAGCCGGTCCGCTCGGGAATCGCCGTCAGGAAGTCGATCTCGTCGATGCTGGATTCGGCGAACAGGAGATAGGTCGAGGGGTTCTCCAGCAGCATCCGCACGCCGAGCGTCTCCTGCGTCTCGGCGACATGCGCGACCACCCGCTCCAGCGTCGCCGGCGTATAGGGCAGCGGCAGGAGATCGTTGAAGAACGCGCTTTCGTGGGTGGACCAGGCCAGGTGCTCGGAAAAGCTCGCCGGCCGGTAGCGCTCGATCAGCGCTTTCAGCCGCGCCAGATGCGCCCGGTCGAGGGCGCCCTCGCCGCCGATCGACAGGCCGACACCGTGCAGCGACAACGGGTAGCGGGCGGCGATCGCCGTGAGATAGCGGTGCGGCGGACCGCCGTCGCCCATGTAGTTCTCGGCATGGACCTCGAAGAAGCCGACCGCCGGGTCCGTTTCCAGGATCTCTCCGGCATGTTCGAGCTTCAGGCCCAGCCCTGCGGCGGCGGGCAAGGGCGATGTATCCGCCACCGATACGGCGGTCTTGCGATGTGACGACATGGGGGCAGCCTCCCGGAAGCCAGCGTCGGGGGGAAGGCCCGGCTTGAGGGCCGGGCCTTCCGGTCAGGGCCGTGTCAGCTCGGCACGTCGCGGGTCAGCGGCTCGGTCGAGCCCATGCGGTCGCCCGGCACGTCCATGGTTTCGCAGGTCCCGGCCGGCACCGCCTTCCACGCATTGCCCTGGTAGTCGACGCTGGACGTGCCGGCGCAGGTCGTGCCCGGGCCGGCGGCGCAGTCGTTCTGGCCGGCCAGCGCCACGCCGTAGCACTTCACCGTATCCTTGCTGTCCTGCGCCGAAGCCGGCAGCGCCGAGGCGGTCAGGGCGGCGGCGAGCGAGCCCGCCAGTGCGAGATTGAGAGAGCGACGGTCCATGAAATCCTCCTTCGAGACCTTTGATCGCGCGACACCGTTGCCGGTCCCGCCTTCCTGTCTTCGCCCTCGCTGCCCGGTTCGTTACGCCGTTTCGACCATCACCATCATGTGAACCGTGTTGCGCCCTGCCGGCGGAAAAATTCGCCATGCTGCGAAACATCCAAGGCACTGCGCGCGAAGGACCAGACATGAAGCCTGCCTCGCCCGTCCGGCCCGGACGACTGGAATCCCTTTTGATGGCGGCCAACGCCGGCGACGACGGCGCCTATCGTGATTTCCTGCAGGAGGTCGCGGGCCTTCTGCGCGGCTTTGCCCGCGCCAAAGCGCCGGTGCATGCCGGCGGCTTCGATCCGGAGGATCTGGTCCAGGAGATCTTGATGGCGGTGCATCTGAAACGACATACGTGGCGCGAAGGCGAGCCCGTGAAGCCGTGGCTCTTCGCCATTGCCCGCCACAAGGCGATCGACGCCTATCGCCGCGAGGGCCGGCGCATCAATCTCGACATCGCCGACTTCACCGACACGCTGGACGATCCCGCCACCATGCCCAACGCCAAGGCCCACGATATCTCCCGCGCGCTCCTGTCGCTGGCCGGCCGCCAGCGGGAGGTCGTCGCCTCCCTGTCGGTCCATGGCCATTCCATCACCGAGACCGCCAGTCGCCTCGGCGTCACCGAGGGCGCCGTGCGGGTCGCCTTCCATCGGGGCCTTGCCGCGATCGCCGCCAGATTCGGACGGACCTGACGCCATGCAGACCGACACCCTCATCGACACGCTGGTCGCCGACCGCCAGCGCACCGCGCCCGAGACAGGCCCGTCCTGGCTGCTGCTCGCCCTCGTTGCCGCGGTGCTCGCCGGCCTCGTCTTCTTCACAGCCATCGGCGTCCGGCCGGATTTCGCCGGCGCGCTGCAGACCATCCGCTTCGACTTCAAATTCGTCGTCACCGGACTGCTGGCCGTCACCGCCATCGTCACGATGCGGGCGTTCTCGCATCCCGGCGAGCCGCTGCGTCGGCTGTGGTGGCTGGCGCTGCCGGCCGGGGTGATGCTCGCCGCCGTCCTCGCCGAGCTGATCGCGCTGCCGTCGGACACATGGATGGCCTATCTCGTCGGCTCCAACGCACTGATGTGCCTGACCGCCATCCCCTCCATGGGTGCCCCGGCGCTGATCGTCTTCCTGTGGGCCCTGCGCCGGCAGGCGCCGACCCGGCCGGCCCTGGCCGGCGGGCTCGCAGGCCTGGCGGCCGCCGCCGTCGCCGCCATCTTCTATGCGGCGCAATGCACCGACGATTCGCCGCTCTTCGTCGCCGTCTGGTATCCGCTGGCCGCCTCCGCGCTGGTCGCGGCGGGCGCGCTTCTGGGCTGGCGGCTCCTGCGCTGGTAGCCCTTCGGGCGTCGCAGCACCCACGCCTCGCAGCCTCGGGCGGCGCCCCTTTACATCGCCCCATCGCTCACGTTGAACACGGCGCATGGGCGCGGGGTGCAGCCGCGCCGTTCCAGATGAGGCGTCTTCGATGACCGCAATCGCAACCGCCGGATCGTCTTCCGGCACCCGCCTTCCGACCTTCGCCGATGTCGCCGCCGCGCGCGCGCGCATCGCCGGCATCGCCCACCGCACGCCGGTCCTGACCTCGCGCTTTGCCGACGCGCGGACGGGCGCGACGCTCCTCTTCAAATGCGAGAACCTGCAGCGCGCCGGCGCCTTCAAGTTCCGCGGCGCCTGCAACGCCATCGCCGCCCTGCCCGAGGATGCGCGCCGGCGCGGCGTCATGGCCTATTCCTCCGGCAACCACGCCCAGGCGATCGCGCTGGCCAGCCGCATCGAGAACGTGCCGGCGACGATCCTGATGCCGGCCGACGCCCCGGCCATGAAGGTCGCGGCCACCCGCGGCTACGGCGCCGACGTCATTACCTACGACCGCTACAGCGAGGACCGCGAGGCGCTCGCCAACACCGTCGCGACGGATCGCGGCCTGACGCTGATCCCGCCCTACGACCATCACGACATCATCGCCGGACAGGGCACCGCGGCGGCCGAACTCTTCGCCGAGACCGGCCCGCTCGACATCCTCCTGGTCTGCCTCGGCGGTGGCGGCCTCCTTGCCGGATCGGCACTGGCCGCAAGCGAACTGTCGCCCGGCTGCCGCGTCATCGGCGTCGAGCCGGAGGCCGGCGACGACGGGCGCCAGTCCTTGGCCAAGGGCGAGGTCGTGCGCATCGACGTGCCGCGCTCCATCGCCGACGGCGCGCTGACCACCCATCTCGGCGACCTCACCTTCCCGATCATCCGCGACCGGGTGGATTCGATCGTCACCGTGCCCGACGCGGCGCTGGTCGACGCCATGCGCTTCTTCGCCGAGCGCATGAAGATGGTGGTCGAGCCGACCGGCTGCCTGGCCGCCGCCGCCGCCTTCACCAGCGTGGTGCCCTGCGAAGGCCAGCGCGTCGGCATCATCGTCAGCGGCGGCAATGTCGACGTGGCGAGCTACGCCCGCTTCCTCGCCGACTAGGCGCCCCGTCCCGCCGACACCGGAGCCGCGCCTGCCGCCGGCGCCTACCGCGCCCTCAGCCGCCGGCACCGCCCGAAGCGTCCGGCCAGCCTTCGCGGCCGATCAGCGGCACGAAGGCGACCATCTCGAGCACGGTCTCGTCGAATTCCGTGGCCGAGCGCCGGGTGATCCGGCGCAGTTCCTGGCCCTGCCGCGTCCGGCCGACCGGGATCACCAGCCGCCCGCCGATCGCCAGTTGCGCGCGCAGCGCCTCGGGAACCGCCGGCGCGGCCGCGGCCACCAGGATCGCGTCGAAGGGAGCGGCGCTTTCCAGCCCGCGCGTGCCGTCCCCGATGGTCACCGCGACATCGTAGCCGAGCGCCTGCAGCCGCTCGCGCGCCGCCTCGCCCAGCGCCGCATCGCGCTCGATCGAGACGATGGTCGCCCCCATCTCGGCCGCGACGGCGGCGGCATAGCCCGAGCCGGTGCCGACATCGAGCACCCGGTCCCCCGGCGCGATCGCCGCCGCTTCCAGCATCCGCGCGACGATGTAGGGCTGCGAGATCGTCTGCCCGCCGCCGATGGACAGCGGGCCATCCACATAGGCAGACGACGCCAGCGCCTCCGGCACGAAGGCCTCGCGCGGCACCCGTCCCATGGCGTCGAGCACGCGGCGGTCCGAGATGCCGTGGCGCACGAGCTGATCCTCCACCATCCGGCGGCGCAGTTCCTCGCTCATCGGCTTCCTCCCTGGTTTGCGGTCGCCCTCGCGCAGCTCTTCCCTCGCCTTGCCGCTGCTCCGCTGCCGCCGCTTACGACACCGGACTGAGCACGATCTTGCCGCGCACATGGCCGGTCTCGATCCGCTCATGCGCCGCCGGCAGGTCGGCGAACGCCATGGTCGCGATCTCCGGCGGCCGCACGGCGCCCGAGGCGACGAGGTCGAGGATCCGCGTCAGATGCGCCCGGTCGCGCCCGACATGCGGCCGCACGATCCGGATGGTCTCGGGCGTCGCCATGTCGGCCGGCCCCGGCGCGATATGCACCAGCAGGCCGCCGGGCTTCAGCACCTTCAGCGAGCGACGGTGCACCTCGCCGCCGATCGTGTCGAACACCACGTGGCAATCGGCCACCGCCTCCTCGAAGGACGTCGCAGTATAGTCGATGACGCTGTCGGCGCCGAGATCGCGCAGATAATCGTGGTTGCGGGCGCTGGCTGTCACGAACACCTCCGCACCGACATGCCGGGCATATTGCACGGCGAAGCTGCCGACGCCGCCGGCCCCGCCATGGATCAGGATGCGCTGGCCGCGCGCGAGCTGCGCCACGTCCTCCAGCGCCACCAGCGCCGTCAGCCCGGTCAGCGCCAGCGCCGCGGCCTCGACATGCGACAGCGCCTCCGGCTTGCGGGCAACGAGCGCCGCCGAAAGCACGACCTTGCCGGCGCAGGCGCCCTCGTGGCCGCGGTCGAGCACCCCGAACACCGCATCGCCCACCGCGACATCGGTCACGCCTTCGCCGAGTCTCGCGACCGTGCCGGAAAAATCCCGGCCGAGCGTCAGCGGAAAGCCGATGGCATCCGCCCCCGGCGAGCGGCCGGCCCGCAGCTTGGCGTCGGCCGGATTGACGCTCGCCGCCTTAACCGTGACCAGCACCTCGCCCGGCCCCGGCACCGGATCGGGTACCTCGCGCAGCATCAGGCTGTCCGCCGGTCCGAATTCATCGATCTGCCAGGCCTGCATGGCCGCCTCCCCCTCAATTGCGCCGATGTGGCGACGAGCCGAAACTGGCGGGCGCACCACCGTCCCGCAGCGGCACCGCCTCCTCGCGTTCCCGCCGCGTTACCCCTTATGGCCCTCCACCCAAAAGAAAAGAACCGGCGAGACGCTTTCGTCCCGCAACTTTCCCGCCTATCACTTCATCAGGCAACCTGACGGATTGGAGGACCCATGGCGCATCCCGTGACCGCTCGCGAGAACCGGCTGAAGACCCGCGTGGCGGCGGGCGAGAAATCCTTCGGCGTCTGGCTGCAAAGCGCCAATGCGACCACGGCCGAGATCGTCGGGCTCGTCGGCTTCGACTTCGTCATCATCGATCAGGAGCACGGCACCGGCGACATCCAGTCGGCGATCGACATGATGCGGGCGCTGAACGGCACGCCGGCCACCGCCATCATCCGCGTGCCGGCCGCCGACCCCGCCTATCTGAAGCGCATCGTCGATGCCGGCGCCGAGGCCGTGCTCGTCCCCATGGTCAATTCCGCCGCAGAGGCCAAGAGTGTCGTCGACGCCTGCCTCTACACACCCTTCGGCCAGCGCGGCAACGCCGCTGCCGTCGTGCGCGGCTCGCGCTACGGCCTGGTGCCGGACTATGTCGCCACCGCCCATGAGCAGCTGTTGGTCATTCCGCAGATCGAGACCGTCGAGGCCGTCGCCAATGCCGAGGCGATCGCCTCGGTGCCCGGCGTCGACATGGTGTTCATCGGTCCCGCCGATCTCTCTGGCAGCGCCGGCATGCCCGACCAGACCGGTGCGCCCGAGGTCGATCGCCTGATCGCCGAGGCCGAGGCCGCCGTGCGCCGCGCCGGCAAGCCGCTGGCCACCGTCCCGCGCCAGGGTCGCAGCTGGCAGCAGCTCCTCGGCGAGGGCTACGCCGCCGTCGCTTCCGGCAGCGACATCGCCTGGCTGCGCGATGCCGCCCTTGCCCAGGCGAAGGAATGGCACGATTTCGCCGGCTGACCGGCGCTTGGCGGGCTGACCCTGCCGCGCGCAGCCGGGCCGCTTCCCCGGCCCCCGCCTCCACGGCGGCGACAGGTATCAATCCCCGTCGGCCTTGCCGGCCGCGGTCGGGTCCGGTCCCGGAACATGCAGCCCGGCCAGCAGGCTGACGAGCTCGGCCTGCCGGGACAGGCCGGTCTTCATGAACACCGCCTTCAGCTGCGAGCGGACGGTCTCCGGCGAATTGCCGGAGATCCCGGCCAGCGTCTGGATGGTGCCGCCTCGGGCGATGCCGCGCGCGACGCGGGATTCGGCCGGCGTCAGGTCGAACAGCCCTTCGATGATGTCCGCCGACGGCACCTCGCGGCGCGTCACCGGCGTGATCAGCAGAACCGCCGAGGCCGAGAAGAAGATGTCCCGCGCCGCCAGCCGCACCGGCACCAGATGGGCGATCATCGGCGGATGCCCTTCGCGCGCCGCCAGCGGGATCGAGCGCATCGACCGTGCCCGTCCTTCCGACAGGACATCTGCCAGCAGCGCATCGGCGCCCGGGTCGCTGAAGGCGACGCGCTTGCTGCCGTCGCGGATCACGTCGGGGATCAGCGCCTCGAACAGCCGGTTCGCCGCGGCGATGCGGTGCGACAGCGACAGCACCGCCCCCGGCAGGCCGACGAGGCCGAGCATTTCCGTCGCCGCATGCGCCCGCTCCAGCTCCAGCCGCCCGGACAGGACGGCCGCCCGCGCCAGATGCGGCCGCAGCGCGTCGAGCTTGTCCACGGCGGCACGGTCGAACGGGCCGTCGTCATAGCGGCGCTCGAAAGTGTAGAGCAGCTTGTCGCCGGTCGGCACCTTCACGCAGGTCCCCGCGCACCAGCCGAAACCGCGCGGCCACAGAAACTCCGAATAGAGCGGCTGCGCCGCCAGCTGCTCGCGTGTCATGATGTCGAATTCGGTGATGAAGGCCGGGTCCTGGTTTGCCAGGCCGTACGGCGTCCGCACGTCCATGTCCGGCCGGCCCAGGGCGGCGAAGTCGGCAAGCAGGTCGGACATCATCTTCGAACCGACCCAGCGCATGCCGTCCGGATGCAGGTCGAGCAGCGCGCCGCCGCAGCTTCCCACGTCTTCGGCGACGTCGTGGAGAATGGCCGGCCAGAACTCGCCGACGAAGGCAGCCTCGTAAATCCTGTCGACAAGGTCCGTCTCGCCGCGTGGCATGCTCCGCTCCGTCCGATCGCCGTCAAGCCATCAGACGCTACGAATTACATCCTCTGCGTGCAAGCGGGATGCATCGCCTGCATGTCGCGCCTCACGCATGTCCCTCGCGCTCGACCACCCGCAGCACGTAGTCGCCGAGGAAATCCGGCGTGTCCGGATCGTAGCGGACAGTCGCGATATAGGGGTACTCGTCGGTGAAGGTCCCGAGGTCACCGCTCGCCGAGAACAGCAGCGTCGGGATCCGCCGGCGCTTGAGCACCGCGAGCACCATCGGCAGATAGCGGCAGCGGGCATCGACGCCGACCACGGCCACGTCGTAGTGGCGGCGCAGAAGGTAGCCGAGCTTCGCCGGCAGGCTGATGCAATCCGCCAGGATCTCCCGGCCGAGGAGGACGTCCTCGATGAACGCGGCCACCAGCGGGTCGTCGACCAGCACCAGCGCCTCCAGGCCGGACACCCTGCCACCGAAACTGCCGGCCCCGTCCATCATCGCCCGATACCCGCCATCCGGCGCACGCACCGCGCCCCTTCGAGGACGGGAATGCGCCGACGCCTTCCTGCGGAACTGCGGCTCGAAACGGTGGCACCCGCGACAGCCTGTTGCATGATCGTGCCCTTCGGTGCGCGGGCACTGGCCCGCATTGTTCCCATGGTCCCGCCGGTCGCCCGTCTCCGCATCCCCCGTTTGAGGGATACGCCCGGCAAACCGGCCGCATCGGCCGTCACGCCCCAAGAGAACCGGGCGCGGGCGACGATTCGGCCGGATTTCCGGCACCTCATATACTGAAACCTTCCGCAACGTCGCTTGATAGACGCATCAGAAGTTGAAAAATTTTACGCGTGCTGAAAAGAGCCGCACAGGCCGGACAGCCACATGGGGAGCGAAACATGATCGCCACGGCTGCGCCGCCTCGTTTGACCACCGCTCCGTCCCTCCGGACGCCGGGTGCCGTCCTGCCGATCCGCCATTGCATCGATCGCACAGCCCCGACGCCATCCCGCAGCCATGCCTGACGCCGCGCCCGGCGGAGGATACGATTTTCCTGCAGGGGCCCCTCGAAGGCATCGCGCGGATCGAGGCGATGGGGTATCGCAAGCTCGACGCACGCGGCGCCCCGCCGCTTCGCAGTGTCCGCACGGTGGGCGGCGGCGCCCTCAACACGGCCTGGACTCAGATCCGCCAGGCCATGCTGGGCGTGCCCTTTCTGCCGGCACGGGCTTCGGATGCGGCGGCGGGCACGGCCCGTCTCGCCCTCGGCAGGAACGCCCTCCCATGACCGGTCACGCCATGCAGTTCGACAGACTTCGCGACATCGCCGAACGCTACGACGCCTTCTTCCTCGACCAGTTCGGCGTCGTCCACGACGGCACCGCGGCCTATCCCGGCGCGCCCGAGGCCGTCGCGGCGCTGGCCGGCCTCGGCAAGCCGGTGCTGTTCGTCACCAATTCCGGCCGGCCGGCGGCCTTCAACGAGGACCGCCTCGCCCGCCTTGGCATCGCGCGCAGCCTCTATCTGGCCTGCGTCACCTCCGGCGACGTCGCCATCGGTCTCTGCGAGGACGGCACCATCCCGCTGCCGCGGGATCGCGAGATCCGCTGCCTGACCCTGTCGAGCCCCGGCGACACCAATTTGTCCGACCGGCTCGGCTGCCGCGCCGTGGAGGCCGCCGAGGACGCCGATCTGGTCGTCATCGCCGGCAGCCAGGCCGACCGCATCGCCATGGCCGATTACGAGAACCGCATGCGCCCCGCCGCCCGCCGCGGCGTGCCCTGCATCTGCACCAATCCCGACCGCCAGATGCTGACGCCGCAGGGCCTCGTGCCGGCCGCCGGGGCGATCGCCGACCTCTATGCGGCGCTCGGCGGCGAAGTGACCTTTGTCGGCAAGCCCTATGGCGAGATCTATGCCGCGGCCCATGCGCTGATCGCCGACATCCCGCCGTCGCGGATCCTGTGCGTCGGCGACAGCATCGACCACGACATGGCCGGCGCCGCGTCCTTCGGGGCAGCCAAGGCATTGGTGCGCACCGGCATCCTCGCCGGCGCCGACGATGAGACGGTCGCCGCCCGGATCGCGAAGGAAGGCGTCACCGTCGACCACCATCTCGCCAGCCTGCAATGGTGAGCCGGCGATAGCGCCGCGCCTCTCCCAGTTCGGCGATACGCGCGTCTCAGCTGGCGATGGCGTCGCGCGATTGCAGGCCGTAGCTGCCGAACCCCTCCAGCACCTCGGCGATCTCGGCATCGCTCAGATTCACCGGACCGCCCGGCAGCAGCAGGCTGTGATGATATTGCTGGGCCAGCGTCTCCAGCTCGACCATCCGCCACATCGCCTTGGCGAGATCGCTGCCGATGGTGATGGCGCCGTGATTGGCGAGCAGGCACCCCGTCCGCCCGTCCAGCGCCGCCAGCGCTTCGCGGGACAGCGCTTCCGTGCCGTAGCGCGCATAGCCCGAGCATTTCACGTCGGTGCCGCCGAAGACGGCGACCATGTAGTGGCAGGCGGGAATCGCGCGGCGGGTCATTGCCAGCGTCGTGGCGAAGATCGGATGGGCATGAACGACCGCGCCCGCATCCGGCCGCGCGCGCAGGATGTCGCGGTGAAAGCGCCATTCGGTCGACGGCTTCAGCGGCCCCGACCAGTCCGATCCGTCCCCCTCCAGCGGCACGGAGACGATCATCTCCGGCGTCAGCGCCTCGTAGGGCGTGGCGCTCGGCGTCAGCAGCATCGCATCGCCGTGTCGCGCCGAGATATTGCCCGACGTGCCCTCGTTGATCCCGTTGCGGTTCATCTCCAGGCACAGATCGATGATCTGCTGCCGCACCGCCCGTTCGCTGTCGCGCATTTCCCGCTCCCTCTCGATTGTCACTCTCCCCGGAACAGCGCCCGTGCTCCGGCCCCCGACACGGACCCGCGCAAACCGCCCCTCACCCGGCGGCGTTCTCCGCCAGGATCGCCCGGGCCGTCACCTCGTCGGTCACCAGCCCGTCCAGGAATTCGCTGCGCAGCAGCGCCAGGATCGGCGAGACCTTGTCGGCCCCGCCCGCCAGCGCCACGACCCGCGAGGCCCGCAGATGGTCCAGCGTCGGCGACAGCGCCCGCGCGCTCACGGCCTCGGCCACCGGCTGCCCCGCCGCGTTGAAATAATGGCCGAGCAATTCGCCGACCGCCTCGCCCGCGCGGATTTCGCCGATCTCCTCGGAGCCGACCAGACTGGCGGTGAACAGGAACGCGTCCTCGGTCACGTCGCCGATGCCGGCAAAGACCAGCGGCGCCGAACAGGCGAGGTCGAAGACTTCGCCGACGCCCGGCTGGCTCAGCAGCACCGCCTTGTCCTCGGCCGTGTTGGCGAAGGTCGGCAGCGGGATCTGGAAGGCCTCCGCGCCGGTCTTTTCCGCCAGCCGGTGGATGACGTCGTAGGGATTGGCGGCAAAGCGCCGGGTGAAACCGCCGAGCACCGAGACGAAGCGCGTGCGCCCGGTCGCCACCGCCGGCATGGCGTCAACGGCCGCTGCCAGGGTGCGGCCATGGCCGACGCCGATCAGCGCGTGTTCGCCGCGCTCGATCTCGTTCTTCAGGAAGTTCGCGCCGGCGATCCCCAGCACCCGCAGCGGCAATGCCGTTTCCTCGCCGAGATCCGGCGCCACGCTGCAGAATTCCAGCCCGAAGCGCTGGCGGATCGTCTCCTCCAGCTCGAGGCATTCGGCCACTTCCGCATCGACGAAGACCCGCACCAGCCCGTCGCGATTGGCGCGGGCGATCAGCCGATGCGCCTTGATGCTGGTGACGCCGAGCCGCTTGGCGATCTGGCCCTGGGTCATCCCGCCGGAAAAATACAGCCAGGCGGCCCGCGCCGCGAGACCGGCCTCCCCGTACTCGTCATGGCGATGTGGCGCCTCGTTCGGCACGGCAATCTCCCGGTTCCGCGGACATCGCCGCACGCCAATTCACCGATCGCGCAGCGTCGCGGGAGCTATCCACCGCCGCCGCACGCCCGGCAAGCCTCACCCCCGGCGCCTGCCGCCGACTGTACAGAATCCTAGAGACGGGCCCACAGAATTGCAAAATATTGCGTCATGCGCATAGATTTTCATGCCGCTGCGGAAACCGAGGCGGCTCCCGGCGGAGGAGGCGTTCCTAGCCTTTACTGCCTCGAACTCGCCTTTCGCGAGCGCGAGCCCGCTGACCGCCAGGTCGTGGCGGCCCTCGCCGAATCCGTCGCCCACTAGGCCCCATATGCCCACACCGGCCTCGCGCCTGCGGAAAACGATCGCGTGCCATCGCGCACCTGACCGGCCCGCCGCCCGCGCGGTTTCACCCAGCGCCCGGCCCCTGCGGTCACCGGCGATCCGCTACGTACAAGCCGCGCCACGGCGCCCCCACATCGCGGCCGATCGCGCCCGTGCCGGCCGGGGCGCGGCCACCTTTCGAAGCGCCCATTTCGTGGACTTTCCGCCGGACCGCCCCATAAGTAGCTGACCAAACGACGCGAAACGGAGCTCGATCGACCATGGCTGGCATGCGACCGCAGGAACGCCTCTGGATTTTCCCGAAGGTCAATCGCCCGGTCTTCCTCGTCTCCGCCCTGCTGATCGTCGCCTTCATCGTCTTCGGCGCGATCTTCAGCGATTTCGCCAATACCGTCTTCACCGGCGTCCAGGGCTGGCTGACCGGCTATTTCGGCTGGGCGATGATCGTCCTCGTCAATGCGCTGCTGGTCTTCGTCGTCTTCCTGGCGCTCGGGCCCTTCGGCGACGTCCGCCTCGGGCGCTCGGACGAAAGCCCCGAATATTCGCTGTTCTCCTGGACCTCCATGCTGTTCAGCGCCGGCATCGGCATCGGCCTCATCTACTGGGGCGTCGCCGAGCCGATGTACCATTTCTTCGCCCCGCCGAACGCCGAACCGGAAACCGTCGCCGCCGCCCAGGAGGCGATGGCCATCAGCTTCATGCATTGGGGTTTCCACGCCTGGGCGATCTATGCGGTCGTCGCGCTGGCGCTGGCCTATTTCCACTTCCGCAAGGGTCTGCCGCTGGCGATCCGCTCGGCCCTGTTCCCGCTGATCGGCGACCGGATCTACGGCCGCTGGGGCGACCTCGTCGACATCATCGCCGTGTTCGGCACGATGTTCGGCATCGTCACCTCGCTCGGCCTCGGCGCCATCCAGGTGAATACCGGCCTCACCCAGCTCTTCGGCGTGCCCGAGCATGTCGGCGTCCAGATCGCGATCATCGCCGCCATCACCGGCATGGCCACCCTTTCGGTGGTCGCCGGCCTCGACGGCGGCATCAAGCGCCTGTCCAACATCAACATCGTCCTGACGCTGCTCTTCCTCGCCTTCATGGTGATCGTCGGGCCGACCCTGTTCATTTTCGACAGCTTCGTCGGCAATTACGGCTACTACATCAGCCGCCTGATCCCGCTCGGCACCTGGAGCGAAAGCTGGCGCGCCGGCAACGAGGCCGGCGACTGGCAGAACAGCTGGACCATCTTCTACTGGGCCTGGTGGATCAGTTGGGCGCCCTTCGTCGGCGTCTTCGTCGCGCGCATCAGCCGGGGCCGCACGGTCCGCGAGTTCATCGTCGGCGTCATGCTCCTGCCCTGCACGATCATGTTCTTCTGGTTCACCGCCTTCGGCGGCACCGCCATCTCCATCTCGCTCACCGGCGATCCGGCGCTGATCGAGGCGACCAGGGAGAATTACGCGAACACCATGTTCGTGCTCCTCGGCTACTTCCCCTATTCCGGCGTCGCGTCCCTCTTCGCCACCGTCTTGATCGTCATGTGGTTCGTGACCTCCTCCGATTCGGGCAGCTTCGTCATCGACATGCTGACCGCCGGCGGCGATCCCAACCCGCCGAAGATCCAGCGCATCTTCTGGGCGGTCTCCGAAGGCGCGGTCGCCTCGGTCCTGCTCCTCGCCGGTGGCCTGGGCGCCCTGCAGGCGGCGGCGGTCATCGCCGGCTTCCCCTTCGCGGTGGTGCTGTGCCTGATCGCCTGGGGCCTGATGCGCGCCCTGCGCTGGGACGACCTGATGGTCCACCGCCACCGCCAGCGCTTCCGCAGCGACGCCGAGGCCGAGCACAACATGGGCACGGAAGCCCACGACGCCTATGCCGAGCTCCCCTCCGCCGGCGAACCCGACACCCCGCCCCCGTCCTCCGCCGTCCCGGCGGAGTGATGGCGGAAGATTGAGGGACGACGTAGCCCAGCTGCTACGACAGGTGGGAGTGCCACCGTGCATCCCGCCGGTCTTTGCTTGGAGTGTCTGACGTCTGCGCGACACGCTGCCGGGCTGCACCGCCACACGGCACGACGCAAGATTGGCCAGATTCAGAGCGTCGCCCCGGTGAATTCACTTGGAAAAGTTGGGCAGGAAGAATGGTAGCGGGAGGGATTTGAACCCCCGATACGCGTCGAGCGGCTCAGAGAGCAAATAACTTTCAGAACGGATTTCCCACTATATTCCACGACGATAGATTTAAAGGTTAATGCTTGATCTGCGGATCACAATAGGGAGGTGGCTTTTGGACACGACACAGATACCTAGTGAAATCCTTCGGCAATGGCAGAACCCGAGTATACCTATCGTAGTACGCTCTGCCATTCGCGGAGAAAAACTTACAGCCAGATTGCCCTATCGCTCTGACAATAGAGAGTGGTTATTTGGCCTTGCAACTGGGCGCCGCAAACCGGACGTAAGATGGTCACCAAACGAAAAGTCATGGAAGTTCCCAGTCAGTTGGCTCAACCGCTTCGTCGATCGGGGCTTGGAACGATATGAACGACTATATGTCGTTCAGCCATACCAAGAGATGGAGAAGTGTGCTCCAGCCTGCCGGAATGCAGTTGGGCATGAGTGTCAGTGCTCATGTATGGGAGCGAACCACGGAACCGGAGATGGAGGTGGGTGGTTCGATGTTTCCGAAGCCTTTGCTTTTCGATGGGGTCCTACCTCGGCAGCGATCAGGCTAATGACCCGGAAAATCTCGGTATGTCAGTGAATACTTACTGTCCAACGAGCAACCTTGGAAAAAGGCTTAGAATTAATCGAACGATACCACAGCTGGGTGAATATCAGCTCAAACGTGGAACAAACCGACCCCCATCGCCTTCAAGCCCACGCTCTTGTCGTCCAGCATGGCACCCTGAGCGCTCCACGGGCCAGTAGGCCCGCGATGCACGAGACCCAACCGCCTGCACTGTCTGAGAGATTAATGGTAGCGGGAGAGGGACTTGAACCCCCGACACGCGGATTATGATTCCGCTGCTCTAACCAGCTGAGCTACCCCGCCACGGAGCGGATCGTCGCAACGACCGCTCGGAACGAGGGCGGATATAGGAGAGGGCGCCGACGCCTGTCAATGCCTTCGCTGAGCTTTCGCCCAGGAAGCCGCGATGCGGTGACGATCGGCCCCTCGGGCCGCAGGTCTGCGCGCCCTGCGCCGCGCTTTGCCGCGCCCGACTTGCGAGGCGTCCGCCGCTTCGCTAGGTCGAAGCCATGTCAGCTGAGGTCCATGCCATGTCGCCAAGAATCGCCGTCGTCGGATGCGGGCAATGGGGCCAGAATCATATCCGCACCCTGGCCGAGATCGGTGCCCTGACCGCCGTCGCCGACCGCAACCCGGACCGCGCGGCAGCCTTCAGCGAGCAATATGGCGTTCCCGCGCTCGCGCCCGAGGCCGCCATCGCCTCCCCGGACATCGACGCCCTCGTCCTGGCGCTGCCGGCCTCGGTGCATGGCGTCACCGCCCGCGCCGCCTTTGCCGCCGGCAAGGACGTCCTGATCGAAAAGCCGATCGCCCTCGACCCGGCCGACGCCGAACGCACCGCCGCGGCCGCCCGCGAGGCCGGACGGCTGTTGATGGTCGGCCATGTCCTGCGCTTCAATCCGGTGTTCCGGGCGCTCTGCGACGAGGTCGCCGCCGGCCGCATCGGCACGCTGCGCCACATGATCTCCACCCGCATGGGCCTCGGTCGCTTCCTCGGCATGGATGTGGTCTGGGACCTCGCCCCGCACGATCTGTCGATGGTGCTGCATCTGGCCGGCGCCCATCCGGTCGATGTCTCCTGCCGCCGCCGCACCGTCCTCAGCGACGAGACCGACATCGCCGACATCGTCATGGACTTTCCCGGCGGCGTCGGCGCCGAAATCCACGTGTCGCGGGTCTCGCCCTATCGCGACCGGCGCTTTTCGGTGATCGGCACCAAGGGCATGCTGACCTTCGACGACTTGGCGCCCGAGGGCGAGAAGCTCGCCTTCTACGCCCACACGGTGTGGCGGACGGACAATGCCTTCGCCTTCGAGAATGCCCCGGCGCAATATCTGGAGACCGAGCCGGGCATGCCGCTGGATCGGGAATTGCGGCACTTCATCGAATGCATCGGCACGCGGGCCGAGCCCGAGACCGGCGCCGACGAAGCCGTCGAGACGGTGCGGATCCTGTCCGTCGCCTCGCCGCTGGCGCGCACGCCCGGCTGACGGTGAAGAAGGCGGCCGGCGGGAAAATCTGCCGGCCCCGCGCCCGCCTGAGCGCCTGCGTGCTTCCCGCCTGATCGCGCCTATTCGGCGGCCAGCACCGGCGCGGCGCGCTGCGCCCGCTGCGGCCGGTCGGTCTCGCTGATCACGCCGCCGCCCAGCACTTCGGCGCCGACGCCCTCGCCGCGATAGAAGACGCAGGCCTGCCCCGGCGCGACGCCGTCCTCGCCCGAGGCCAGCTCCACCGTCCAGACGCCGTTCTCGACATGGATGCGCGCCGGTGCCGGCGGCCGGGTCGAGCGCACCCGCACGTAGATCTCCTCGTCCGCCGCAGCCATGTCGGCCGGATCGGTGCGGCCCAGCCAGTTCACGTCGCGCAGTGTCAGACGACGCGTCGCCAGCGCCTCGCGCGGGCCCACGACGACCTGCGCCGTCGCCGGGTCCAGCGCCACCACATAGAGCGGGTCGGCCGCGGCAATGCCGAGACCCCGGCGCTGGCCGATCGTATAGTGCACGATGCCGGCGTGGCGGCCCAGATGCCGGCCGTCCAGATGGACGATGTCCCCGGGCTCGCTGGCTTCCGGCCGCAGCTTGCGGATGACGTCGCTGTAGCGGCCCTTGGCCACGAAGCAGATGTCCTGGCTGTCGGGCTTGGCGGCGACGACGAGGCCGTGCCGTTCGGCCAGCTCACGCGTCTGCGGCTTGGTCAGCCCGCCCAGCGGGAAGCGCAGGAAGTCGAGCTGCTCCTGGGTGGTGCCATAGAGAAAATAGCTCTGGTCGCGGTCGAGATCGGCCGGCCGGTAGAGGCTGCGATGGGCGCCGTTCTGTCGGCTCTCGATATAATGGCCGGTCGCCAGTGCGTCGGCGCCCAGATCCTGCGCCGTCGCCAGGAGGTCGCGGAACTTGACCGTCTGGTTGCAGGCGACGCATGGGATCGGCGTCTCGCCGGCCAGATAGCTGGCGGCGAACGGATCGATCACCGCCTTGCGGAACCGGTCCTCATAGTCGAGCACGTAATGGTGGATGCCCAGCGTCTCGGCGACGCGGCGGGCATCGTGGATGTCCTGGCCGGCGCAGCACGAGCCGGCACGCCGGGCCCCCTCGCCCGCATCGTAGAGTTGCAGCGTGATGCCGACGACGTTGTAGCCCTCCTCCTTGAGGATCGCGGCCACGACGGAGGAATCGACGCCGCCCGACATGGCGACGACGACGCGCGTGTCGGCGGGTGGCTTCGGCAGATCGAGACTGTTCGACATCGGCCACTCCGGCAGCGTGTTCGAATGGACGGGATGTGGGTACGGGAATGCCCGCTTCTACCCGCAGGCGGGGACCGAATGCAAAATCCCTGTGGCGGCAGCATGACGGCGAGGCCGACTCGCGACGCGCAAAAAACTTCGCCGCGGCCGCTATTTTCCGCCTCCGCGGGGCGCCGATCGGGGCTTGCGGCCGCGAAATGCGGATTTTCGCAGGCCACTTTTCACGCCGTCAGGGCGAAAAAGCCCGGATTCGCAGGCAGTTGGCCAATTGCTTCAAACTGTTATCGAAACCTTACGCGACGCTTGACGGATTTTTTAGGAGCGGCGTTCTAGGTTGGGGCTCGATTAGGTCTTGAGTGTTGTAGAGAGTACAATGACCGATCAGGTTAGACCACGCGTTAAGTACGTCATTGGCCCCGACGGCAGCCCGTTGACGATTGCCGACCTGCCGCCATCCAACACCAGACGTTGGGTCATCCGCCGCAAGGCCGAGGTCGTTGCCGCCGTGCGCGGTGGCCTCCTCAGTCTCGATGAAGCCTGCTCGCGGTACACGTTGACCGTCGAGGAGTTCGTCTCCTGGCAGATGTCCATCGACCAGCACGGGCTTGCCGGACTGCGCACCACGCAGATCCAGGAATACCGCAAGAAATCCGACCTTCACTGACGGTCGGATCGGGCCCCGCCTCGTGCGGGGCTCTCAGCGCCCGGCTCCGGCCGGCCGCAAACCCGTTCATCCGCGCCCCGCGGCCGCCTCACGGCGCCGTGCCGTCGCCGATCGAATCGCCTGGACCGCGCCGAGCACGAATCCGCCGGTCCGATTCCCGCTCCCCTCCCTTTACGCTTTCCTTCCGCCCGTTTGCCGGCCGTTCGCCTGCTTGCGTCCGCCTGTCGCGGCATCGCCGCGTGGCCGATCCCCGATACGGAAAATGCCAGGCCCGCCCGTCTGGCGTCCTGGCACTGAGATCACGCGGCCTTGCGAAAGCCGGGCCGACCGGTCACCGCCCCCGTCGCCGCGCGGCGCCAGGGGCTGAGTGAAAGATTGCCGGCGCAGTTCGCGCCGGGCGGTCGCTTGTCAGCCGACGGCTTCGCGGCGGTCGTCCTCGCCGTCGCGCTGGCCGTCGCGCAGCTCCAGCTTCTCGGCATGCAGCAATTCGGCCTCGGCCTCTTCCAGCGCCAGCTTCGCGGCGTTGATCTGGGTCCGCAGGTCCTGGACCGAGTTGGTCAGGTTGTCGCGACGCGAGCGCGCCGCCTTGGCGAAGGTCGGATAGGCGAAATGGGTGATATCGGTAATCCCCGCCTTCTTTTCCTCGTTCGAAATCTGATGATCGAGTTCGGCCGCCATCCGGGCGAACTCCCCCATCATCAGTTCGAGCTGCTCGAGCTGACGACGCTTTTCGCTGACCTTGAAACGCGTCAGTCGCACCAGGTTGTCACGCTTCATCACTCAAACTCCAGATGACGGGCTCCGTCTGACGGCCCGGAAAAGATGCGGCGGACGGTTTTGGGCAAGCCTCGTGAGCTATGCGTTTAACCGTCTGTTTACGCGCACCATTAATCATAGGGGTGAGGATTTAAGGCTGGGTAAACCGAACGCACCGACTTTGGCGGATCGCTCAATCAGGCGGAACACCGGGGTCAGACCAAGGGAAACCAGGTCTTTCATCGCAGGACAGATGCCCGCAGCCCGGCCGACCGTTCGGATTGTGAGCATTTGTTAACCACTTCGTGCCACTTTTGGGCCGAACTTTAGACAAACCGGGGCCATGCCGTTTACCCGAATCGGCAGGGCTGGGCTAAGAGGAATTTCTGATGCGCGTTCTTTTGATCGAAGATGACAGCGCGGTCGCGCAGAGCATCGAGCTCATGCTCAAGTCAGAGAGCTTCAACGTCTATACGACCGATCTGGGCGAAGAAGGCGTCGACCTCGGCAAGCTCTACGACTACGACCTCATCCTTCTCGATCTGAACCTGCCGGACATGTCGGGCTACGAAGTCCTGCGCACCCTGCGCCTGTCCAAGGTGAAGACGCCGATCCTGATCCTCTCCGGCATGGCGGGTATCGAGGACAAGGTGCGCGGCCTCGGCTTCGGCGCCGACGACTACATGACCAAGCCGTTCCACAAGGACGAGCTGGTCGCCCGCATTCACGCCATCGTCCGCCGCTCCAAGGGCCACGCCCAGTCGGTCATCAACACCGGCGACCTGACGGTCAATCTGGATGCCAAGACGGTCGAAGTGAACGGCCAGCGCGTGCATCTGACCGGCAAGGAATACGCCATGCTGGAGCTGCTCTCGCTGCGCAAGGGCACCACCCTCACCAAGGAAATGTTCCTCAACCACCTCTATGGCGGCATGGACGAGCCCGAGCTGAAGATCATCGACGTCTTCATCTGCAAGCTGCGCAAGAAGCTGGCGACGGCCACCGAGGGCAAGAACTACATCGAGACGGTCTGGGGCCGCGGCTACGTGCTGCGCGAGCCGGAAGTCGCCCGCGGCGCCGCCTGATCGCGCGCCCGGCTTTCTGATCGCGTCCCGGATCCTTCGGGACCTGTCTTCCAAACGGCCTGCCCGGTTCCCCGCGGCGGGCCGTTTGGCATTCGGGCCTGGCTGTTTTCGTGCTGGCTGTTGCGGATGATCGGCGCGATGCGCCCTGCCCCGCAGAGCCGCGGCTCACGCGGCCGAGGCCGAGGCGCCTTCCGCGCTGGTGCCGGCAGCCTGGACGAACGGCGTCAGCCAGCCTTCCAGCGCGCTGCGATCGAATGGCTTGTAGATGTAGTCGGTGACGCCGGCCCGGCGCAGGCGCGTCATCAGGCCGAGATTGGATTCCACGATCGAGGCGAGGATCACTGTCGGCCGGCCCTCCGCCTCGGCGCGCAGATGGCGGACCAGTTCGACGCCGGCCGGATCTTCCGCCGACGCCGCGACGATCACGATCTCCGGCAGGCCGTTGGCGGCGACCCACGCCCTGGCCTCGTCGCCCGAGGCGACCCCTTCCACCGTCAGTCCCATCTGGAACAGGATGCGCGACGCCACCTTCCGGATCACCGGAGCCGGATCGACGATCAGACAGCTCTGCATGGGCGCTCACCTTTCCTGACGGGGCCCGGACAATCCGTCCGGAACACCTTCGTGGTGGATCAGTCCTAGCGCAGCATCTTTGCTGTTTCGTTCAGGAACAGGGGTAACATTACCTAAACGGCGTGTCCGTCAGGCCACCGTGAACAGAACCGAGCCCTCGGTCTTCTCGTGCGCGACCGTCAGGCCGGATTCCTGCGCCAGGAACAGCGTGTAATAGGGCTGGATCGTCTGGGCATCCATCGCCTCCTGCGCCACGTCGCCGTTGAGCAGGGCCATCAGCCGCGGCTGGATGCGGATGCGGTCGCCGGTGGCGCGCACCGTGGCGCGCGGCGGATCGATCGATTCGATCACCACCTTGATCTCTCCGCCCCGGCTGATCGAGGCGTTGGCCAGGACGATGAGGTTGAGGATGATCTTGACGAAATTCTTGGCCACGTAGCCCGGCTCGCCCTCCCAGACGATCGCCGCCTTCTCGTGGTTCATGTAGCCGTTGGCGACGGTCTTGGCGTCGTTCAGGTCGATCGTCGCGGTCTGCGAGCCGGCGGCGCCGAAGGCGATGCGGGCGAACTGCAGCTTGGCGACGGCCGATTTCAGCGAATGGCGGACCAGCTCCATCGATTCGGGATCGTTCGGCATGTCGTCCAGGAGCTCGAGGCCACTCTGGATTCCGAACACCGGCGAGATGATGTCGTGGCACAGCTTGCTAGACAACAGCGCGGCGAGATCCGCAGCCGACAGTTCGGGAAGGGTTGTCATGCAGGAGGTTCCGTTCGATCGAGCCATGGGGAGCCGACGGCGAATCAGCCGTCTCGCTTTGGCACAAAGCATGGGTTCCTGCCCGGAATCCGTCAACCGAGCCGCGTCATCCGTGCCGCCGCGACACGCACATTGCGGGCGTTAGGCGATTGGAAAGCATGTTTTGGTCAAATGCCGGATATCGCGTCGCAAGCGGGTACCGGGTCGGTCGTCGATCGCCCGTGCCCGCCCTGTCGAAAGGAACCGAACATGAATGCCATCACAGGGGCGGTCCGCAGTCTCCTCTTCGCTGCCGCCACCGCATTCCTCGTCGCAGGCTTCGGCGCTGCATCTCCCGCTCACGCCCAGGCCGGCACCAGCGGCTACAACACCGACGAGGTCATCGCCACCGGCCATAAATTCTTCGGCACCACCTCCGGCAGCCTCGCCCAGGTCGTCGAGCAGGCGTTCAAGAAGTTCGGCCTGCCGAACGGCTACATCCTCGGCGAGGAAGCCGCCGGCGCCTTCTTCGGCGGCCTGCGCTTCGGCGAGGGCACGCTGTTCACCAAGAACGCCGGCGAGCACCGGATCTTCTGGCAGGGCCCGTCGCTCGGCTTCGATGTCGGCGGCGACGGCGCCCGCACCATGATGCTGGTCTATGACCTGCCCTCGGTGGAAGCCGTCTATGGCCGCTTCGGCGGCGTGTCCGGCAGTGCCTATCTGGTCGGCGGCCTCGGCATGACGGTGCTGACCCGCGACAACATCGTGCTGGTGCCGATCAAGACCGGCGTCGGCGCCCGTCTCGGCGTCAATCTCGGCTATCTCAAGCTGACCCCGATGCCGACCTGGAATCCCTTCTGAGCCCATCACCCGCGCGGCGGCCGGTCAGCCCGGCCGCCGCAAGCGTTGCCAGATGACCATACCGGACCGTGAATCGCGCACCGAAAAGCCCGGGCTTCGGCCCCTATTGTCGCTTCGTGCGTTATAAGGGTATCCGAAAGCCCCCAGCGTAGGTCCCCATGATCGCCTCCGGCCTGATATTCCTGTTCGGCTTTTTGGCCGCTGCCCTGATCGCCCTGCTCGTGTCGCCGATCGTCTGGCGCCGCGCCAAGCGACTGGCCCGCCGCGAGTTCGAGGCGACGATTCCCGTCAGCGCCAACGAGATCCGCGCCAGCTACGACCATGTCCGCGCCCAGGCCGCCATGGAATCCCGGCGCCGCGAAATGGAAGCCCATGCCGTCCGCGAGAAGGCCGCGCTGGAGCGCGCCGAGGCCGGCCGCGTCGCCGTCGAGAATGCCGATCTGCGCGGCCGCAACCGCGTCCTCACCGAGACCGTCGCCCAGAACGTCGCCGATCTGAAGGAGCTCTCCGCCGCCCTGGAGGCCCGCGAGCAGGACTATCGCAAGCTCGAGGAAGAGTTGCGCGAGACGGTCCACGACCTCGACCTGCGCACCGAGGAGATGAACGCCCTCTCCGATCGCTTCCGCGACCTGACCGGCATCGCCGAGGACCGCAAGCTGAGCATCGTGTCGCTGGAGACCCGGCTGGAGGAAGCCCAGGACGAGGTCCGCTCGCAGGAGCGCATCGGCCGCGAGCGCGACAATGCGATCGACCGCCTGCGCAGCCAGGTCGGCGCCCTCGACGCCAGCCTGCAGAAGGAAAAGGCGACCGCCCGCAAGCTCGAGGAAAAGGTCATCCGCCTCACCGCGCGCCTCGCCGACCAGGACGAGCGCCTGGCGCTCCACGCCGGCGGCCGGGACAGCCTCGACGACGCGGATGACACCGATCTGCCGCAGGCGACCCGGGCGGATGACACATCCCCGGACGACATCGACCGGACCCCGGTCGTGGCTGCCGCTGCCCCGATCAGCGCCGAGGCCGTCCGCCGCCAGCTGGAAGAACATCTCGACCTGCCGGCCCATCCGCTGGGCGGGGACGACGACGAGGAAGCCCTGCGCGAACGCATCAGCGACATTGCCGCCCGGGTGATTCACCTGACCGGCAAGGCCGAAGGCCCCAATTCCGTCATCGAGCGCATTCTGGCCGCCGACGAGTCCGGCACGACCGGCACCACCGAGAGCGGACGCCCGACGCTGGCCGGCCGGGTCCGGCGCCTGCGCGCCGAGGAATCGAAAACCACCGGACAGGCCGCCGAGTAATCTGCGCCCGCCGGCGCCTCGCCGCCTGACAGTCGAGCCTCGCAGCCTGACAGCCGAGCCGACCCCGCGCCCCACCACCGCCGATCGACCATGCGGTGTCCCGGCCTTCGAAGCCCGGCGACCCGCTAAGCGGCGGTGCCGTCTCCGGCAAACAGCCGGTGCAGGACGATCGCCGCCGAGGTCGCGACATTCAGGCTGTCGAGCCCCGGCGCCATCTCGATCCGCACCGTCTCGACCGCGCGCATCAGCTCCGGCGACAGCCCCTGCCCTTCGGCACCGAGGCACAGCGCCGTGCGTCCTGCCGTCGCCAGCCCGGCCAGCGGGGTCTCGCCGGCCGGCGACAGCGCCAGGACCCGGTAGCCCGCCGCCCGGCACGCCGCGACGAGGCTCTCGCCCGTCCCCTCCCGGCACCAGGGCACCGTCAGGGCCGTGCCCACCGACACCCGCAGCGCCTTGCGATAGAGCGGATGGCAGCTCGTCGCGTCGCACAGCACCGCACCGGCGCCGAACGCCGCCGCATTGCGGAAGATCGCACCGAGATTGTCGTGGTTGGAGAGGCCGACGGCGATGACGACCGGCCGGCCGCCCGCCGCGGCGATGGTATCTGCCACCGACGGCCGTGCGCCGCGCTCCGCCCCATAGGCGAGCACGCCGCGATGCACGGCAAAGCCGGCGATCCCGTCGAAGACGGCCTGATCGGCTACATGGATCGGCACGTCGTCTGGAAACCGCGCCAGCCGCTCGGCCAGTCCGGCCAGCCGGTTGCGCAGGATCAGCAGCGATGTCGGCCGAAAGCGCGGCGACATCAGAAGCTGGTCGAGCACCACCGTGCCCTCGGCGATGAAGCCGTCACGGCCGACGAGATCGCGGTCGCGCACATTGCGAAACGGCTCGACCCGCGGATCGGCCGGATCGTCGATGGCGATGGTGGAAAGCGAAACCGGCATGGGAGACGTCGGACCAATCGAAAAAAGCGCTGCAGCGCCCGGGGCAGATTGCGTATCGCCGATCGCCGCAGCGGGCAAACCGGCAGGCCCCGTCGCCGGCATCAGTCCGGCAGTTCGAACTGCGATGCCCCCGAGGCCTTCTCCATCTCGAAGGTCACCCGCGTTTCCTTCCACTCCTCATAGGGCGTGTCCGGCGCGCGCAACGGCAGGCAGCGCTTCATCGCCCTGACCGCCGCGTCCCGCAACGTCCGTTCGACGGCATTCGCCGGAACGTAGTCGGTGCTGGCCTTCACGAGATCGGCGTCGGGCGCAAGTTGCAGGACGAAGGTGATGGGCCGGACCGAGGTGGCTGGCTGCGCCGACGGCGAGGTCCAGCACCGCTTCACCTGCGCCTCGATGCTGGCAACCGGCTTCTGGGCCGAGGCGACGGTCGTGGTGAGGCACAGGGCGAGTGCCAGTGTGAGAATCTTCCGGCCCATGGCTGCGGACAAGCGGTTTTCCCCGTTGCGATGACGATACAGACAGCGTCCTACCACGCCGCCACCCGCGACAGCGAGCGACGAACTGGCGCGCCCCGGCACGAGAGCGGGAAGCGCGAACCGGATCGGCCAGGCCGCGCCACCGCAAGGCGCCCTGCACCGCGCAAGAACGCGACACGACGTCCGGCTTCTCGCGCCAGTCGATCCGGATGACCCGCTGCAGCACCAGGGCGATCACGGCGCCGATGGGTTCGGCGGATTCGCGCATGCCGGCGGCGGCCTCGACGAGGGTCACGGTACCGGTGTCCTCGAGGTGGGCGACCAGCCGAATGCGATCGCCCAAGGGCACCATTCTTCGGGCATACCGGAGCATCTCACGGGCATTGGAGATGGCGGGCTCCGCCCGGATCTCGCTCTCGCAGATGGCACTCCAGACGACCGGTTCGTCGATCGGCGCCAATTCCACCGGCCCGGCGTCGAGGAAAACCTGCGATCCACAGGCATAGTGGACGAGAAAGTCCGGCACATGCGTGACGATCACGCCATCGCCATCGGCAAAGTCGAGGCAATGCGGCAGACATTGCCAGGCCTCGACCTCTCCATCGAGATCGAGGAGCAGTCCCAGGTCGTGGGCCAGCGAAGAACGGAACAGCGGGAGGCCGACGCAGCGGACGGTGCCCGCCGGCAGATAACGCCGGGTGGACGCCTTGCGGCGGATCCGGCCAAGATCGACGGGATCGGAATGCGCGGCGGGGCCGCCCTCTCTCGGAAGGCGGATAGACAAGTCGGAAATCATGGAGGTCGCTCCGGTGCCGCGCCATGGCGGCAAACGCTGTCAGCGCCGGAGGACGATCTCGTCTAACCCCGGCAGGCGATGGCCACGGGTTTCGCAGTCGACAGCAGAATGAGCGATAAGTTTAGCATGGGTAGAACATATGCAGAACAATGGGGCTGTTGAAGAAGTCGGCTTTTGAAGCATCGCAGGACACGAAGATCCGGCCTGTCCGACTGGAGCTCGGCGGCGCCTTGAAAGAGATCGGCGGAATGGGGAAGCCAGATTGCGTTTGGT
>NZ_JACSGS010000021.1:0-59556 GCF_014334315.1 Aurantimonas sp. DM33-3
AGGCAAGCCATCATCGACGCTTGCTGCGATGCCTGGAACCGCGCCACCAGAGATCCAAGCCGCATCCGGTCCCTTTGCAACTACCCGTACATTAAAGCGGTCAGTTCATGAGCGGGCCGGTATCACGTCTCGATCAGCCACGGTCAGGCTCGCACTTTGGGGATCGTAGAGAAGATTCCCTATCCGCAACTCGGTCGCCGCGATTTCCGCGGAACGTCTTCGCAAAGCCCTTAGTCGTGCCAGCAGTTCTTCAGTTGCGAACGGCTTGACGAGATAGTCATCAGCCCCCGCATCCAGTCCGGTCACCCGATCCCCGATCTCGTCCCGCGCGGTGAGCATCAATGTCGGCGTCCGCAGACCGGCGGCACGGGCGGACCTGACCAGCGCCCGCCCATCGCCGTCATCGAGCATGACGTCCACGATGCAGAGGTCGTATACCGCTATCTTCCACGCCGCGTCGGCGTCCGCGACCGTCGCGAACACATCGACCGCATGACCGGCCTGGGTCAGCCGTTGAGCCAAGGCCTCGGAAAGTAAGCGATCATTCTCGACGACCAGAATTCGCATCACAACTCTCCAGAACCTTACGTCGGCGAGGCGACGTGAAGCTCTCACTTTGCTGACGGGCTGAGCGTGTCCCAACGATGTCGCCCCGGCACTCCGAGGTGGGGCCGCCCGGGATGACGGGATGATGTCGCCCATCCTTCCAGAGCCGCTAGCCTACGATTTTCCTGTCACTCAAAGCTTGCCCGGTCAATCTCTCCATGCGGGGCGCAAAGCGCGTTCGCGCCTTGCTGTCGGCGTAGGTCACGTGCCGATGGCCCCATGTTGAATCTGACCAGTGCCGACGGACGATCTCCGTCCGGCTCGGTCTTCGAGAACGAAGAGAAGGGGCCCCTAAACAGCCTGCAACGAGATTCTTATCGGGCCACTTTCAATCGAAACGGCGGTCACCACCCGGAACTGCGTGCGACACCGCTCGGAATTCGCAGAGCTGACGGAGGCTGAGTCCGCCGGGGTGTGATGGCGGCGCGTGATCGCCACAAGCAAGCCATTACGACCAACACGTGCGGCGCCCAACTTCGGCGGCTTCGTCCAGCAGTTTGCAGGGCTCAAATCTGCAAGTTTTCTGCAAGTTAGCCAGCGCATCCGCCGGGGTCATGAGCGCACCCCTATCCAGCCCCTTTTCATCCGCCGCGAAATCGGACCGTCTGATTATCGCGTTCCTGATCGCCACCTTGGCAGCCAGCATGTTTTTCTGGATTTTTCCAGAACTCGACTTAGTTGTGAGTCGTTGGTTTTTTAGCCCTAACGAAGGCTTTATCTCGTCGAGCAATACAAAACTTCAAGGGCTCCGAAGGAGTTCCCGTTGGGCCTTGGCCGGAGTTATTGTCGTTATACTGCTCCGCATGATCTGGGATACCATCAACGGCGCCTTGACCTGGTCACGTGTGCGGAAGCCGATCTGGCTGCTGGCTGGACTAGCTCTTGGGCCGGGCTTGCTTGTGAACGGCCTCTTGAAAGCGCACTGGGGCCGACCCCGACCAATCAATGTCGACGTTTTTGGAGGGGACGCAGTCCACCAGACGGTCTGGGTCATCAGCGATTGGTGCGATCGAAACTGTTCGTTTGTGAGCGGAGAAGCGTCCTCGTCAGCCTGGCTTGTCGCTGCGGCCCTCGTGACGCCGAAGCCAGTAAGGCTGGCGGCAACAACAGTGACGCTTGTCTACGCTGGATCATTATCGCTTAACCGGATCGCCTTCGGCGGACATTTCCTTTCAGATGTTGTGCTTGCCTGGTTGATCTGCGGACTGATATTCGCAGTTCTTTATCGGCTTATCCCTGACAAGGCTCATCCTTTCTGCTCGGGCGGGACCCATCCTTAGCGAAGCCGCATGCGGGTGGAGCCAATCTGCCGGCTTCTGCCGATCTCCCGTCGTCGTTGACGATCATGCCGCTCCTAAGCGGTGGAGACTCGCAGGCCCGGACAGGATCGCCGCGGAGGCAAGTTCTGCACACCGCCGAGCGGATCTCCAAGCGTCTGCGCTTATAACAAGGCTCTGGCGGGGGCCTGACGGCGGTGGAGGACTATGTCCTGATAGCTTAGGGGCGGCTGCGCAAGACTTTCCGCACCCGCCGGGGCGATACATCTGAAGTCTCCTGCGGCTCGGTTCGGTAGAGATGTCTGGTCCCTATCGGGGGCCAGACATCATCATGCCGGCAGACGATACCGATGTGGATTCAGGCGTCCCAGTCGGCCGCGGCCACAGCGTCGGCACCGGCCGGAAACTTCATCGGACAGTTCGGATCAGTCGCGGCCCGCCATACGGCTTCTGCCACATCTATCGACCTGGTGACGGGGCCGGAGTGCTGCCGCAACTGCGCAACGACCGCGTTCGTGTAGTCCGCATAGGGCTCTGGGAACCCGCCAGCCTCCTCGATACGTCCAAAAGCATTCTTTCCGAAACTCGTCTCGGGGGCGAGACCCGGCAGCACGATGCGGACCGTGACGCCGAAGGGTTCCAACTCCAGCGCGACGGTTTCGGTGAACGCGTTCACTGCCGCCTTGCTGGCCGTGTAAACGGACAGCAGTGGCAGCGGCTTCACCGTGACGGTCGAAGTCACGTTGACGATCGTGCCAGACCGACGCTCACGGAACTGCGGCAGGACAGCCTGCATGGTCCGCATGGTCCCGATCGTGTTGGTCTCGAAGATGTCCCGGGCGATGTCCATGGGCGTGCCTTCCAGCGCATTAAGCCAGCCGACCCCGGCATTGTTGACGAGGACGTCGATCGGACCTGCCGCCTCGACCGCGCGCCGGACGCTTTCGTCGCTCCGGACGTCGAGGGGGAGGATACGGAGATGTTCCGAGGCGGGGAGGACGCTCTCGTCCGGGGTGCGCATGGTGGCGACGACCTTCCAGCTCTGGCCGAGGAAGTACCTGGCGATGTCGAGCCCGAAGCCGGACGAGCAGCCTGTGATGAGGACGGTGTTCATGATGTCTCCTTTGGTGCATGTGCACGGGAGACATGTGGACGTCGCAGGACGGACCAGCTATCGCAGGAAGTCCTGTTGGCATTCGCGAGCGTCCTGAATTGATCGATCCCTTCGCCGAGGTGGTGGCTTTGCTGCGGCCGAGTCTGCCCTTCTCCAAGCAGGCGAGCGGCGCGGGATCGTGGCGGATCGACGCGTCGGTGACGAAGGATCCGCTGTTCTGCGTGATCCTGGAGGGAGCCGTGCTCATGACGCTGGACGGGCAGCCGAGGCTCGAACTGAAGGAGAATGACTTCGTTCTTGTCCCCGCGGCCCGCGACTTCACGATGTGCAGCGTCGATGGCGGTCCGCCCAAGGGGCATTCGGTCCATACGATGCTCGACGGCGAGATGAGGCACGGCGATCCGTCGAAGCCGACGGACGTACGCATGCTGGCCGGCCGCCTTGCCTTCGGCTCGCCGGATGCCGGGCTGCTCCTGTCCCTGCTTCCGGAACTCATCCATGTGCGGGGGCTGAAGCGGATCGCGACCCTCGTGCAACTCGTCAGGGACGAAGCACAGGACGACCGGCCCGCCCGGGAGATGGTCCTGGCACGCCTGCTCGACGTAATGCTCATCGAGGCGTTGCGAGCGGCGTCGGGCAATGCCGCGCCGCCGGGATTGCTCCGCGGACTGGCCGATGCCCGGCTGGGAAGCGCAATACGCTGCATCCACGCCGATCCGCGTCATGGCTGGACGGTGGAGCGATTGGCGAGGGAGGCGTCGATGTCGCGCTCCGTCTTCTTCGACAGGTTTCGAAGGGAGGTCGGAGTGCCGCCGATGGAGTACCTGCTGTCCTGGAGAATGGCGCTCGCGCGGAATATGCTGAGGCGCGGGGAGGGCGGCGCAAAGGCGGTCGCGGAGGCGGTGGGCTATGGATCCGCCAGCTCCTTCAGCGTCGCGTTCACCCGGTTTGTCGGTGTCCCGCCGATGCAGTTTGCTCGCCAGGCCGGCTCCGAGGCGGGCTAGGCTGCCCGCCTGCGGCCGCTCTTGAGGCGCTACAGGCACGGAAACTAGGCGTCGAAGGACGGCGCCGGGCAAGAACACCGTCGATGGCCGCCTGTCGCCTATTGCTCGAAGAGCTTGGCGTCCCGGGCGATCATGGCGGCGTGGGTGCGGTTGCGGGCGTCGAGCTTGCGGGACAGCGTCTTGACGTGCAGCTTGACGGTGACCTCCTGCAGGTCGAGATCGCGGGCGATCTCCTTGTTGGCCTTGCCGTCGCACAGCCCTTCCAGGACCTGCATTTCCCGTGCCGACAGCTTGTCGGCCAGCGGATGGGAGGCTTCCGCCTCCATCTCGGTCATCCATTTGACCGGCGCGTATTGTTCGCCCGACGCCATGAAACGCAGGGCGTTGACCATGGATTTCGCGCCCAGCGTCTTCGGCACGAAGCCCGCTGCGCCGGCCGCCAGCGCGTCTTCGGCGACGGTGCGCGATGCCACGCCCGACATCAGCGCCACCGGCTTGTCCTGATTGGCCGCGATGGCCCGCTTGAGGCCGGCAAGACCGTCCATTCCGGGCATGCCGTAATCGAGGAGCACAAGATCGAAGGAGCCCGCCTCGTCGATGCGAACCAGCGCCTCGTCGAGGGTCGCTGCAACCGTCACCTCGATCCCGCCCTCATTCTGCAGAAACAGCGCGATGGTATCGCGAACCAGGTCGTGATCGTCTGCAACGAGAATCTTCAAGGACCGTCTCCTTCCGATCGCAGACCTCGGGCTTCTGCCGTCAGGACCGCGGCTCTCATTGTGCCCCGCCCGGCAGGAGAGGGCCAGCGGCGCCTCGCAGTGGTCCGTCTCGCACGGTCAGCGTGAGGGCTGAGGCTTTCCGATGGATTAAACAGGCGCATGGGACCGCTGCATTCGGCAGAGGCCCCGTGCGGTGCACATTGTCTGTGCGTGCGGTTCCATGGCCGACGCCGCATCTATTCGCCGATCCAGCTGTTGCCGTTGGCTAGGTTCTGCTCGCCCTCGTCCATGACGTTGGAGGTTGCCTGGGCGTCGCCATCGTTGTTCTGATGGTTCTCCGTCATGATCAGACCTTCGGCGCCATCCCCCAGCGTCATCTCGATCTGCTGCCAGTTGCCGACGGCGGTGGAGGTGGAATTGATGATGACCGGCGATCCGAAGGCACCGGCGACGCCGGCCGCGCCTGCAGCACTGCCACGATTGTCCCGGGCGTACTGGTAGGCAAAGGCGGTCTCCCGGTTGCGCTCGGGGAAATCCCAGGGATGCGGGCCGACAAGCGGTTCCCGTCCGCCGGCCATGGCGGCGACGGCGAGTTCGCCCAGGATCAGGGCGGCGATGGCCGAGACCCAGAACCAGCGGGCATGCGTATCGTGATGTGTCCGGCGCATGATCGGTTTCCTTGCAGGTGAAAGAGGAACGGCGGGGCGTTGGGAGGGCAAACGCCCCGCCGCCGGATCGGAGCGGTTCGACCGAACCGCTCCGGGGGGCCTGTTACGGCAGCGTCACCGCGACGACCGGCTCGGCCGGACCGACATTGACGCTGAAATTGTTGCCGATCGCCGTGGCCGAGGAGCCGAGCGCAGGGCCGTCCAGGCCGCCGACACCGGTGAAGCCGGCAATCGTCATCATGTCGGCCGAGGAGTTCGCCGACACATCGGCCATCGCCGTCTGCACGTTGTTGCCGATGCCCAGGCCGTTCTGCGGGTCGGTGTATTCCAGATCGACGGTCAGACTGTTGACGACGGCCGTGGCCGAATTGTCGAGGCTTGCGTTGTAGATGGTGTCCGACGTCGCATCGGCACTCACCGAGCCGGCCTCTGCCGGATCGAGCCCGCCGAAATTCTGCACCGAGTCGTAGTTGATCTGCACGTCGGACGAGATCGCGGCGCTGTTGCCCAGGGCCTGCGCGTTGTTCTCAAGCGCCGCCAGGTCGGAGACCGAGCTCGTGTCGATGCCGACGATGTCGAGCACCGGAGCAAGCGGATCGAGAAGCGCTCCGGCCGGCGCATTGGTGAAGGCGCTGATATTGCTGGTCGCGGCGATGTCGCCGAGCAGGTCCTGCTCGTTCTCGGCCTGGTTCAGGCCGGTGGGCGCGAGTTCCGTGATCGCCGTGGTGGTGGTGTCGATCGTGGTGGTGACGTTGGCATCCCAGATCCAGTTCGCCTCGTCGAAGGCATGGGCCGGAACGGCGCCTGCCAGCATTGCGAGAACGGCGGCTCCAGCCATCAGCTGCTTCTGTCGGTTACGCGTCATGTTTCTTCTCCTTGGGGTTTGCCGCAGGTTTCTTGGTGTCCATTCCCGGCTCACAGTGCTTGTTCTTGACTGTTGGGAAGCCGAGTCCTTCGGTGAGGATCTGGTAGGAAGCCAGCTCCACCACCGATCGCACGCCGAGCTGCAGCGGCTCGTTTTTCACAGTTCCGGCGTCGAATTCGAGAAGTTGTGCTCCGAAGAAGCGGTACACGCCGGATTCGACCTCGTAGCCGACGACCTGCTTCTGGAGACTTGTGACGTAGACGGTGCGGAAGGTCCTGACGTCGACCAGCCGAAGGTCCAGGCCGACATTGATGACGGCCTTTCGAATGCCGCCGCCAATGCCGCCGACGAACAACCGCGCGCCCCCGCTCACGATGTTGTAGTTGAGTTCGGTCAGCGCCCCGAGCACGACGAAGTCGGACGGAATCACATCGAGCGTGCGCACCTTCCGGCGGATCGCCTTCTTCTCGATGAGCTGCTGCTCGGCCAGCGGCACCCGGACGTCGAGGCGCTCGGTCAGCGCCACCTGCCGGGTCTTGAAGAAGGCGCTGATGACCATCTCGGAGACGCCCTGGGTCAGCTCGGCGCTGTCGGTATATTTCGCGTAGGTCTTCTGGCCGGTTTTGTCGCTGATCTGCCCGACCGTGAGCGAGGGACGCCGCTTCGTCTTCACGTCGGCCATGGCGGTGAGACAGGCCGTATAGGGTGTCTCGTTGCTCTGGACCGGCGCACCATAGGCCGGGGCGACATGGCTGGCGGCGGTGTAGGCCGCAGTCTGGCATCCGGCGAAGGCCGGAGCGAGGCCGGCGATGACGGCCAGCCTGATCGCCAGTTTGCGCCGGCCGGTGCCCGTATGACCGGAGTTGCCGTTGCAGATTACCGTCGTATTTCTGGCGAGTTTCGATCTCGGCCGCATGACGTTCCCCTCCGAACCCTTTTCGAGAGCCGCGGCTGAAGAAGTGCCGTCCGGTCTGTCTCGATGTCCTGAGTAGAGACCGCCGAAGAACGCAATGACAGCGCGCAACAGGTTAGAAACGGAGACGGAAGAATAGTCCGGTCTCGAACAGATATGCTTGGGCAGCCAGGCGGATAGTCGAACTATACGAAAGGCGAGGGGCACCGAGGATGGCCGGCGACCGGACGCCGGTGCGCAGGGCGCGATCCCGCCAGCACAGAGGCGCCGAACAAGGGCTCCGATCGCGGCAGGGCGCGCCCCAGGGCACGCCGGCGACGCGCGACCTATACGAAAGGATAGGCCGGCTCTCCGATGCTCCGGCGCATTGTCCGTGCGGTCAGGCTACGATCGGCGAGGAACCATGCCACGCGGGGCGCCCGCGCCCGTTCAGACCCATCCCACCGGACCGGAGCCGATCTCATGCCAACCGCTCGCCTCGCTGCCCCTGCCTTCGTCGCTGTCCTTGCCCTTGGTACGATGCTCGCTCCAGGCATGGCAGCGGAACTCGACGCACCGACAGGCGACGTCCTCCTGACGGTCAGCGGCGCCGTCACCGTCACCAATCGGGGCGATATGGCGGTCTTCGATCTTGGCCTCCTGGAATCCTTGCCGCAGGTGGAGTTCACCACCGCGACGATCTGGACGCAGGGCGAGCACCGCTTCACCGGCGTGACGCTGGAAGCGCTGCTCGACGCGGTCGGGGCCGACGGGACCATCCTGAATGCCACGGCGATCAACGATTACAGCGTCGAGATCCCGGTCTCCGACGCGGTCGAAGGGGGCCCGATCGTCGCCTATCGCATGGATGGCGAGACCATGTCGGTCCGGGACAAGGGACCGCTCTGGGTCGTCTATCCCTATGACGACGTGCGCGAATATCGCAGCGAGGTGATCTATTCGCGCAGCATCTGGCAGCTCGACCGGATCGACATCCGCCCGTGACGGTCGCGACGGAAGACCCGGCATGATTGCGACCGCCGATCCACGGCCGGCGCGCCGGCGCGTCTGGCAATGGGCCCGTCGATACGGCCTCGGCCTCGCCGCGGGCCTGGTGGTCATCGCGCTGGGCGTCGTCGGGCTGCGCCTGTTCGACGGTGTCTCGGCCCTGCGCTCCGCTCCGCACGACAATCTGCAATGGTCGCTCGCCCAGATCGAGGTCGATCTCCTGCAACTGACCAATGCCGCCGACGTCTTCGACCATCCCGAACAGGGCCTCGGCGAGTTCCGGCGGCGCTTCGACATCTTCTACAGCCGGATGAACACGGTGTCGTCGGGCGCGGTCTTCGCCGAACTGCGCGATATCGACAGCATCGGGGCGATCCTTGCCCGGATCAACGGCTTCCTCGCCGAGACCGTGCCGCTGGTGGACGGCGACGACCGGATGTTGCGTGCCGTCGGCGACCGGGTTCGTGCCGACATCGAGGCGCTGCGCGACCCGGTCCGTCGCCTGTCGTTGGAAGGCGTGCGCCTGTTCGCCAAGCTGTCCGACAGCCAGCGTATCGCCTTCGAGGCGCTGTTGCTCACCGCGTCGCTTGTTGCCGCTGCGCTGATTGTCATCCTGGCCGTCGCCAGTGCGGTGCTGACTCGCCAGTACCGGATCTCGATCCAGCGTCTGCAGGAGTTGCAGCGCAATCGCGAACGGCTGGCCGCGACGATCAATTCGGCGCTCGACGCGATTATCGTCAGCGACGAGAACGGACGGCTGATCGAGATGAACCGGGCGGCGGAGGAGGTCTTCGGATACAGCCGCGCGGATGCCGTCGGCCGCGACATGGCGGAGATGATCATCCCGCCCCGCTACCGCGAAGCGCATCGGGCAGGGATGGCACGTCTGCGCGCCACCGGCGAAAAGCGGGTGGTCGACCAGGGTCGTGTCAATCTCGACGCCCTGCATGCCGACGGCAGCGAATTCCCGGTCGAACTGTCGATCGGTTCGGCCACCGGACAGTCCGGGCCGATCTTCATCGCCTTCATCCGCGACATCTCAGAACGGCTGCAGGCCGAACGGGCGCTGACCGATGCCCGCGACCAGGCCATGGCGGCGGACCGGGCGAAGTCGGAGTTCATCGCCGTGATGAGCCACGAGATGCGGACGCCGCTGAATGGCCTGCTCGGCGTCCTCGACCTTCTCGGGCGGACGAGGCTTGCCGAGGAGCAGGCCGAATATCTTCAGGTCGCCACAACGTCGGGCGAAATCCTGCTGCGCAACGTCAACGACGTGCTCGACATCGCGCGGATGGAATCGGGCAAGCTGACCTTCGACGTCAGGCCGTTCGACCTTGCCGGCACGATCCGCCGAGTCGCCGACGTCAACCGTCCCCTCGCCGCCGCGAGCGGTGTGCCGATCCATGTCGATATCGGGCCGGTGGATCACCTCCTCGGCGATGTCCACCGGATCCAGCAGATCGCCATGAATCTCATCGGCAATGCGGTGAAGTTCACCCGTTCCGGCGAGATCCGCGTCGCCTTGCAGACGCTTTCGGCCGCCGCCGGCTTCACCCGTTTGCGTCTGACGGTGACCGATACCGGCATCGGCATCGCCGCCGCCGACCAGAAGCGGATTTTCGAGGATTTCGTCACCCTCGACGCCTCCTATGCGCGCGAAGCGGCCGGTTCGGGACTGGGGCTCGCCATCTGCCGCCGCATCGTCGACGCCCTCGACTGCACCATCTCGGTCTGCAGCGAACCTGGGCGCGGCAGTTGCTTCACCATGGAGATCACCTTGCCGAACGCCGGGGCCGGTAAGACCGGGGAGGGCGCCTCGCCGCGTCCGTTGGCGGATGCCGCCGCGCAGTCTCGATCGCTCGACGTGCTCGTGGTGGAGGACAATGCGATCAACCGTTTCGTGGTGCGCGAGATGATCACCGAGGCCGGGCATCGGGTGGACGAAGCCTGCGATGGGCTCGAAGGTGTCACCATGGCGGGGCACCGGGCCTACGATCTCGTCCTCATGGACATCAGCATGCCCGGCATGACCGGCATCGAGGCGACGGTCGCCATCCGCGCCTCGCAGGGGCCGTCCTGCAACGCGCCCATCTTCGGCCTGACCGCCCATGCCCGCCCCGAGGAACAGGCACGCTTTGCGGAGGCGGGCATGCAGGCCTGCCTGACCAAGCCGATCCGGATGGAGCGGCTGACCAGGATGATCGCAGACGTGCAAAAGGCGGTTGCGGGAAACGCGAGCCCCGGCGCGAAGGACGCGGCCGCCGTCGACAGGCGGGAGGGCGCCCCCCCGATCCTCGACGCCGACACGGTTGACGAACTGGCGGCGATGATGGCGCCGGCGCGTTTCACGGAGCTTCTGCACCGTGTTTCGAAGGATCTCGACGAGGGAATCGCGGCGCTTCAGGTGGCCATGCGGAAGGGCGAGCACGAGGCGGCAGCGCATGAGGCGCATCGTCTGGCCGGAAGCGCCGCCCTCGTCGGCGCCCAGGCGCTGCATGCGGTTCTCGCCTCCCTCGAAGCGGCCTGCCGAACCGGAGATCCGGCACGTGCCGAAGACGCCGCGCAAACAGCCTGGACGATTGCAGGGGACACACGAACGGTCCTTCGCGAACTGGCGGAAGGCGCACGCTGACCCGTTGCAGCCCGATGACCTGTGGATGCAGGCCGCCCAAATCAGCGACAGCGCGGCCGTGCGGATCAGTGGTGGCCGACGATGCTTTTCCGTTCAAGGCGCGGGCCTCCGCGATCACCGCTACGGGGCGACCGGCCGCGTCAGGCGGCGGTCACGCGCCAGATGACGTCTCCCACATCGTCCGCCATCAGCAGCGATCTGCCGTCCGGGCCGATCGCCACGCCGACGGGACGTCCATAGGCAAGTTTCTCGTCCTCGGACAGGAAGCCGGACAGGATATCGCGAGCCGGTCCGTTCGGCGCGCCATTGGCGAAGGGGACGAAGATCAGCTTGTAGCCGCTGAGCGTCGAGCGGTTCCATGATCCGTGCTGGCCGATCACCATGCCCTCGCCGAACCCCGGCAAGGTGCCGCTCGGCATCCAGCAGAGGCCGAGCGATGCTGTGTGGCCGCCGAGCGCATAATCCGGCTGGATGGCACGGGCGACGAGGTCCGGAGCCTGCGTGACACGGTCGTCCACGGTCTTGCCCCAGTAGCAATAGGGCCAGCCGTAGAACCCGCCCTCTTCGACGGACGTAAGGTAGTCGGGCGGCGTTTCGTCCCCGAGCCCGTCGCGCTCGTTGACGACCGTCCAGAGCTTTCCCGTGACCGGCTCGAAGGCCATGCCGACCGGGTTTCGCAGCCCGGAGGCAAAAATCCGCGCCTGTCCGGTGGCCACGTCCAGTTCCCAGATCGCCGCGCGACCCTCTTCCGCCGCCATCCCCTTGTCGCCGATGTTGGACAGTGATCCGACGCCGGCGTAGATCTTCGCCCGATCCGGCGAGACGATCAGGCTGCGGGTCCAGTGCCCGTGCGGCTTGAAGTCGACGAGCTTTTCACCACCGCCCGTGAGGCTCGTATCGCCTGGCTGGTAGTCGAAGCACCGAATGCCGTCCGTGTTCCCGAGATAGAACCGGTCGCCGACCAGCGCCATGCCGAAGGGCTGGTTCTGGTTTTCCACGAAGACCTCGCGGCGCTCGGCGACGCCGTCCCCATCCGCGTCACGCCAGAGGGTCACGCGATTGGCGCTGCGGCCGACCGCCTTGACGCGGCGCATCGTGGCCTGCTGAGCGTGGTCCATGAGCGTGCGCGGCCGCTCCGGCTGTTCCTTCGACTCCGCCACGAGGACGTCGCCGTTGGGCAGAACCTCGATCCAGCGGGGATGATCGAGGTTCGACGCAAAAGCATTGACCTGAAGCCCCGGCGCGCAGATGGGCAGGCGCCCCTCCTTCCAGCCCTCTGCGGCGGGAAGTTTCAAGGTCATGATTCCCTGCTTTCGCGCCTCCGGAATCTGCGGTGTCAGCCCGACGGCCTGATGCGACGGAGAACCAAGGCGCCTGACGAGCGCGACAGCCCCGCCCACGACTTCAGTCGCCTTCGCGAGAATTCCCATAGTCGACCGCCTTGTCCGAGGAGCATGTATGGAGGGGACCAACAGCTGTGGCGCGTTGGCCCTGATATGCGGTTTTCACTATCACATGCGCCGACGTCAAGGCGTCTCGGGCTGCCGCATCGGGCCCGGCCATCCGACATCGCGCGACCGGGCCGAAGCCCGTTTGGCAGGGCGGTTCATAGACCGTCTTCGAGTGCGCGAGCCGGGACATGACCGCTTTCAACGATATGGGGTTGGCCGGGAAACGACTGTAACGGGTCGGCGCGGAACGGCCAGAACCAGAGTTGGTCCTCCGGCGGTACCGGCGATGTCGCAGGCAGGGGCATTCACAGCGTCCTTCCCGCCACCTTCGGCACCGGGGTCAGGGGGCGTAGGCGATCCAGCCCCTGAACGTGAACCCGGCGTAAAACAACGCGACGTCCTCGAAGCCGGCCTCCCGAAGCAAGGCCTCGTCGTCTTCCGGCGACAAGGCCGGCAGACGGTCGCCGATCGCCGCGATCGCGCCCGGCATCTGCGCCGCCGGCACGCCCGACATGACCGCAAAGGCGGCGAAGCGTTCCAGCCAAAGTGCTTTGCGCTCCGGGTCCTGCGGAAAGCTGTGATGCGCAACGGCGAAGGGCGCGCCGGGCCTGAGCCGCCTGCGGAGGGCGCTCAGCGTCCGCAAGCGCTCCTCTCGCGGCAGAAAGTGCAGGGTCAGGAGGCAGGTGGCACCGTCGAAGGGCCCGTCCGGCGCGACATCGATGGTGCCTTCATGCAGCCGAACGCGCGAGGTGAGGGGGCCGAGGGTCCTCTTCGCCAGATTCAGCATCTCCGCCGAGGGATCGACGCCGTCGAACCGCCAGCCGGGCTGGAACTCGGCAAATGCCTTCAGTTCAAGCCCGCCACCGGCCCCCAGGACGAGCACATGACCGTCCGCATCCACGCGCTCCGCAAGAAGCAGCGCTGCCATGCGTTGCAAATGGTGAAAGCCCGGCACCATTCGCACCGGACCTTCTGCATATCGGGCAACCGAGGCGGGATCAGAGAACGACGACAAGTGGCACCTTCAGGTCTCCGGGTGCAGAGGCAGCGCCTGCATAACATGAGGTTAGCACATGCCGGCAAGTCACTGTCATTGCTGATGGAAATCTGGCGTGGATCGAGGCATGCCGGCCCCACCATCTTCTAATCAAGCGATTTGCAGTTGCCTGCAATTAGGCGAATTCGGCCTCCGCACAGACCGCGAGGGGCCGTTTGTTCTATCCGGGCCGGAGCGGGATGCCGCGCACGCCTCAGGCGACCCGGTTGCCCTGGCGCCAGACGGAGCGGACCACCGGCGGCTCGCCGGGATGGCTGCGTACCCGCACCAGATCGGCGCGCCGGCCGACGGCGATGCTGCCGCGGTCTGTCAGGCCGACCGCCTCCGCCGGGTTCAGCGTCACCAGTCTGATCGCCTCCGGCAAGTCCGCCGCACCAATGTCGACGAGATGGAAGGCTGCCTGCAGCATGGAAAACGGGACGTAGTCCGAGGACAAGATGTCGAGAAGGCCGAGCCGAAGCAGTTCGATTGCCGAGACGTTGCCCGAATGCGAGCCACCGCGCACGATATTCGGCGCGCCCATCAGGACATGCAGACCAGCAACGCGCGAAGCGGACGCCGCTTCCAGGGTCGTCGGGAACTCGGCGATGCTCATACCCAGCGCCAGGGCCTCGTCGACATGGGCGATCGTCGCATCGTCATGGGACGCCAGCGCGATGCCGCGCTCCCGGCATATCTCGGCGATATCGCGGCGGTGTCGGTCGGCGAATTCCGTCGACTGCGCCAGCCGCTCGCCGCTGAAACTCTCGAACGCGGCGTCCGAGAGGCCGAGCTTCTTCTGGTAATATGTCCGGTACGCCTCGAGATCGGCGAATTGCCGCTGGCCGGGCGCATGGTCCATCAGCGAGACGAGCTTCAGGAGGGGATTGCCGGCCAATCCGGCAAAGCCTGCCAGGACATCGGCCGCGGAAACTTCGCAGCGCAGATGGATGTAGTGGTCGGCACGCACCCGTTCCTCGTTGACGGCCCTGCCGATCATCTCACCCATCTCGGCCATTTCGTCGGCGGTGAGCGTGGCGTTCTCGTCGGTGCCGACCCGCAGCGCGTCGAAGACCGTGGTGATGCCCGAGCCGGCGATCTGGGTATCGTGCGCCTGGATGGCGGCCATCTTGTTCCACAGCACCTTCGGCCGCGGCATAAAATGCCCCTCGATATGGTCGGTATGCAACTCGACGAGGCCGGGGATGAGCGTGTCGCCGTCCATGTCCTGCCCGGTCCTTGCCGGGCCTTCGCCGATCTCCGCGATCAGTTCGCCGTGCAGGACCAGGTGCCCGTGGATCACCGTATCGGCGGTGACGATGCGGGCGTTGGTCAGTACTGTTTCGTGCGGCATGTCGGGTGATTTTCTGGGTTGAGGGCTTGCGGGAGGAGAATGGCGCCGGCCGCTGCCTTTTCGGGGCGCGCGGCATCGACCCTCAGGTGACGAAACGACGGAGCTGTTGCGACAGGAGGTCGGTCAGCACCACCGACAGGACGATGATGATCAGTATGGCGGCGGATTGCGGATAGTAGAAACCGCGGACCGACTCGAACAGGACCTGACCGATGCCTCCGGCGCCGATGACACCCAGAACCGTCGCGGCCCGCACATTGGATTCGAAACGGTAGAGCGCATAGGAAATCCACAGCGGCAGCACCTGCGGGATCACCCCGAAGACGATTTCCTGCAGCTTCGACGCGCCGGTGGCGCGGATGCCTTCCACCGGCCGCGGGTCGATCGCCTCGACGGCCTCGGAGAACAGCTTGGCGAGAATGCCCGTGGTGTGGATGAACAGCGCCATGACGCCGGCAAACGGTCCGAGGCCGACGGCGACGACGAACAGCACCGCCCAGACGATCTCGTGGATGGCGCGGAAGAAGTCCATCAGCCGGCGGCAGGGCTGCAGGATGTACCAAGGCACCATGTTGTGCGCCGACAGGATGCCGAAGGGGATGGCGAGCAACACGGACAGGACGGTGCCCCACAGGGCGATCTGCACCGTGACGACCATTTCCTCGGCGTAGTAGCGCCAGTCGGTGAAGTCGGGATTGGCGAAGCCGGCGGCGTATTGCGCCATGTTGTCGGCATCGGTGAAGAGATAGGTCCAGCGACCCATCTCGGCCGGTGCCCAGCTCCACAGAAGGGCGGCCGCAAGCCCACCCCAGATCACCGCGTTCCAGGCACTGCGAGACCAGTCGCGGCCGGCATTCAGGTCGGGGGCAGCGGGGCGCGAGAGAGAAACCGCGTCGTCGGTCATCGGGCATCCTGTGATCGGCGAAACCGGCCGGCGCCTGGATACGGTGCCGGCCGGAAGGGTGTGGCGAAGCGTGCGACGGGCAGGGCCCGTCGCGCGTGACGCGTCAGCTCTGCGGAGCGCTCTTGATCTTCTTCTCGTAGCCGGCCTTTTCAGCTTCGAGCTTCTCGATCTCGGCCGTCTTCTCCTCGGCGCTCCGGGACTCGTCGGCCTCGATCTGGGCGATCGTCTTCGACAGTTCCATCACGCGGATCGGCAGGAGCTGGTCATTGGTGGATGCGACGAAGGGCGCCCATTCGAGGCCGGCAAGGACTTCCTTCTCGTGGGCCACGTCACCGGTCGACTGGTCGGTGCCGTAGGTCACGAAGAACTCCCTGATCTTGTCCTTGCTCTCCTGCGGCAGGTTGGTGTTCCACACGATCGGATCGGCCGGGATCAGCGGCGACTTCCAGATCACCTTGATCTTGGCGAAGGCGTCCGGATTGTTCTTCTCGATGAGGGCGAGGCTCTCGGTATTGTTCGCCGCCGCATCGACCTGGCCGTTGGCGACGGCCATGGCGTTGGTCTCGTGGTTGGCGTTGGTGACGTTCTTGAAGCACTCCTTCGGGTCGACGCCGTTGGCGGCGAAGACGAAGGTCATCGGGACGAGATAGCCGGAGGTCGAGTTCGGGTCACCGAGGCCGAAATTCAGCGACTGGTCGCATTTCAGGAGATCCTCGACCTTCTCGAGCGGCGAGTCCTTCGGTGCGAGCACCAGCGACCAGTAGCCGGGATTGCCGGAGATATCGACGGTCTGGGCGAAGATCTCGCCATTGGCGCGATCAACGGCTTCCATGGCGGACTTGTTGCCGTACCAGGCGAGCTGCACCTTGTCGAAACGCATGCCCTCGATGACGCCGGCATAGTCGGACGCGAAGAAGGGCTTCACGGCGAGGCCGGTCTTCTCTTCCATGTCGGCGAGGAACGGCTCCCATTTCGGCCGCAGATTCTGCTGGCTCTCGGTGGAGATGATGCCGAAGGCGAGCTCGTCCTGGGCAAGCGCCGTGGTCGAGATGCCGGCGACCATCGTGGCGGCGGCGAGTGTGCGAAGAACCATGTTCATGGCGTTGTTTCCCCTGTTGCGTTTGGCTGTCGTGGTGACTTCAGGCCGGCACCAGCGCCGGTGCGGTCACCGGCGCCTGCTTCGTCGCCCGGACGCGCCTGTCGGCGTCGACCGGCAGCGCGTCCGGAAGAACGAGCTCTTCCGAATCCGCGCCGTAGAGCTCGGTCAGAAAGGCGTTGGTCAGTGCGTGGGAGGGGCCGTCATAGACGACCTCGCCGCCGCGCAGCGCGATGGTGCGGGGACAGTAGCGGCGGGCATATTCGACCTGATGCAGCGACACGACGGCGGTGATCCCGTCGGTGCGGTTGATCTCGGCGATCACGTCCATCACGCGGCGGGCCGAGGCAGGATCGAGCGAGGCGATCGGCTCGTCGGCAAGGATGACGCGGGATTTCTGCACAAGGCAGCGGGCGATGGTCGCGCGCTGCTGCTGGCCGCCGGACAGGGTGGAGGCGCGCTGCCAGGCGACTTCCGGAATGCCGACGCGGCCGAGCGCGGCACGCGCCGCAAGCTTCTCATCGCGCGAGAACCAGCCGAGCGTGCCGCGCCAGCGCGGAATGCGCCCGAGATTGCCGAGCAGGACATTGGTGATGACCGGCAGCCGCGAGACGAGATTGAACTGCTGGAAGATGACGCCGATCTCGCGGCGCATGGCGCGCGCGCCGGCGCCGAGCCTACCGTCGGACTGGATCGGCGCGCCGAACAGCGCAATGCTCGATCCGGTGCCGCGGTCGGCGCGTTCGAGGCCGGCGATATGGCGGATCAGCGTCGACTTGCCGGAACCGGACGCGCCGATCAGCGCGACCATCTCGCCTTCGGCAATGGTCAGGCTGACCTTGTCGAGCGCCTGCTTCAGGGCGAAGCGCTTGGACAGGTCTTTGATCACTATGGCGCTCATGCGGGCTCCCGTCCAGCGTCTCGACGGGTGACTCTTAGGAGCGCTCCATGTGGGTGCGATGACGACTTTCTAAACGTTCGATGACAGCCGCTCGGCAGCATCGAAGCGCGGCGGATTATCCGCCGTGACGGTCGAGAAACGCCCGCGCGTCAAGGTTTTGGAAGTCGGCGAGGGCGGCGCGCAGCGTCTCGTGCGGCCAGTCCCACCACGCCAGCGCATCCATGCGCGCGCCGATCTCGGCGTCAAAACGCGGCCGGATCGGCCGGGCGGGAACGCCGCCGACGATCGTGTAAGCCGGCACGTCCTTCGAGACGACCGCGCCCGCGCCGATCGCGGCGCCGTTGCCGATGGTGACGCCGGGCAGGATCGTCGCGCCATGGCCGATCCAGACATCGTGGCCGATGACGACCCGGTGCGCGCGGCGCCAGTCGAAGAAGCCCGCTTCGTTCTCTTCACCGTCAAAATAATCACCGGCCCGGTAGGTGAAATGGTGCTGGGTGGCGCGCCATGTCGGGTGGTTGGTGGCGTTGATGCGGACGCAAGCGGCGATGTTCACGAACTTGCCGATCGCCGTGCACCAGATGCTGCCGTCTTCCATCACGTAGGAATAGTCGCCGAGGACGGTCTCGGTCAGGCGGCAGCGTTCGGCGATCTCGGTGTAGCGCCCGAGAGCGCAATCCTCGATCTCGGCGCTGGGGTGGACCAGCGGCGATAGGGAGAGCTTCGGCATTCAGGCCGCCTTGCGGGCGGAGAAGGCGGAGACATCGATGATCCGCGTCGCGATCCGCTCGCGCACCGCCGCATCGTGGAAGATGCCGAGCACGGCGGTGCCCGCCGCGGTCTTGGCCTCGATCATCTCGCAGACCACGTCGCGGTTCTGCGCGTCGAGCGAGGCGGTCGGTTCGTCGAGCAGCAGCAGCGGGTGGTCGGTGATGAAGCCGCGGGCGATGTTCACCCGCTGCTTCTCGCCGCCGGAGAAGGTGGCGGGCGGCAGCTCGAACAGCGGCTCGGGCAGATTGAGGCGGGCCAGCAGAACGCGGGCCCGTTCGCGCGCCGCCTCGGGCGCCGTGCCACGGGCGACGAGCGGCTCAGCGACGACGTCGAGCGCCGGCACGCGCGGGATGGCGCGCAGGAACTGGCTGACATAGCCGATCGCGTCGCGGCGAAGGGCGATGATCCGGCGCGGGTCGCCGGTGGCGAGGTCCGTCTGGTTGCCAGTGGCCCCGTCGCGGATCAGGATTTCGCCGGAATCGACGGCGTAATTTCCATAGACCATGCGCAGGATCGACGATTTGCCGACCCCCGAGGGGCCGCCCAGCACGACGCATTCGCCGGGCGCGACGGTGAAGGAGGCCGCCTCGACGACCGGCAGGCGAATGCCGCCGCGCAGATGCATGTTGAAGGACTTGGCGACGTCGCGGACCGTGAGGATCGGCTGGGAAGGCACGGACATGGCTCAGCTTTCCGGGATCGAGGCAACAAGGAGCTGGGTGTAGGCATGGTGCGGGTCGTCGAGGACCCGGTCGGTCAGGCCCTGTTCGATGACGCGGCCGGCCTTCATGACGATCATGCGCTGCGAGAGAAGCCGCGCCACGGCGAGGTCGTGGGTGACGATCACCACCGACAGGCCCATCTCGGCGACCAGCGAGCGGATCAGGTCGAGCAGCCGGGCCTGGACCGAAACGTCGAGCCCGCCGGTCGGCTCGTCCATGAAGACGAGGCGCGGTCGGGTGACGAGATTGCGGGCGATCTGCAGGCGCTGGCGCATGCCGCCGGAGAACGCGTCCGGGCGGTCGTCGATGCGGTCCGCAGCGATCTCCACGCGTCCCAGCCAGTCGGTGGCGCTCTCGCGAATGCCGCCATAATGGCGCTCGCCGACCGCCATCAGCCGTTCGCCGACATTGGCGCCGGCCGACACCCGCATCCGCAGGCCGTCGGCGGCATGCTGGTGGACGAAGCCCCAGTCGGTGCGCATCAGGAGGCGTCGTTCGGCCTCGCCGAGGCTGGCGAGATCGCGCAACGTGCCGTCGCGCATGGCGTAGGAGACGCTGCCCGACGTCGGGGCCATGCGCGCTGCGATGCAGTTCAGCAGTGTCGTCTTGCCGGAGCCGGACTCGCCGACGATGGCGACGACCTCGCCGGGCCAGACGTCGAACGAAACGGCTTCACAGCCGACCCGGGCGCCATAGCGGCGGGTGAGGTCGCGAACGGTGAGAAGCGGCGATGCCTGGTCCATCAATGTCATGCCTCGCCCTGCCTGGTCTCTTGCCGTAGAGCCGGTCCACCGTCGCCGGCATGGCCGGCCTCGCGCCGCGTTTCGCAATGGTCGGTGTCGGAACAGACGAACATCCGCCCGCCGCGGTCGTCGGTCACGACCTCGTCGAGATAGACGTTCTCGGCGCCGCAGAGCGCACAGGGGCGGTCGAAAGCCTGAACGGCGAAGGGGTGATCCTCGAAATCCAGCGACACGACGTCGGTGAAGGGCGGCAGGGCGTAGATCCGCTTCTCACGCCCGGCGCCGAAAAGCTGAAGGGCCGGCGAGCGGTGCATTTTCGGATTGTCGAATTTCGGGATCGGCGAGGGATCCATCACGTAGCGGCCCTCGACCTTCACCGGATAGGCATAGGTCGTGGCGATGTGGCCGTGGCGGGCGATGTCCTCGTAGAGCTTCACATGCATCAGCCCGTATTCTTCCAGCGCGTGCATCACCCGCGTTTCGGTTTCACGCGGTTCGAGAAACCGCAGGGGCTCGGGGATCGGCACCTGGAAGACGATGATCTGGCCGGCGGTGAGCGGTGTCTCGGGAATGCGGTGACGGGTCTGGACGATCGTCGCCTCGCTCGTCCGCGTCGTCGTGGCGACCCGCGCGGTCTTTTCGAAGAAGGCGCGGATCGACACGGCGTTGGTGGTGTCGTCGGCGCCCTGGTCGATGACCTTCAGGACGTCGTTCGGCCCCAGGATCGCCGCGGTCACCTGCACCCCGCCGGTGCCCCAGCCGTAGGGCATCGGCATTTCGCGGGAGGCGAAGGGAACCTGGTAACCGGGGATCGCGATCGCCTTGAGGATCGCGCGGCGGATCATCCGCTTGGTCTGTTCGTCGAGATAGGCGAAGTTGTAGGCGGGCAGGGCGGCGGTCATTCGGCGGCCTCCCGCGCGGCGGCTTCGTCGTCGCCGGTCTCTCCGTTGCCCTCATCGATGTCTCGCGCGGCGTGCTCCCGGCGCATGCGGCGCACCAGATCGAGCTCGGCCTGGAAGTCGACATAGTGCGGCAGCTTCAGGTGCTCGACGAAGCCGGTTGCCTGGACATTGTCGGAATGGGCGATGACGAACTCCTCGTCCTGCGCGGGGGCGGTGCGTTCCTCGCCGAACTCGTCGGCCCTGAGCGCCCGGTCGACCAGGCTCATGGCCATCGCCTTGCGCTCGGACTGGCCAAAGACCAGCCCGTAGCCGCGGGTGAATTGCGGCGGCTGCTTGGCCGAGCCCCGGAACTGGTTGACCATCTGGCACTCGGTCATCCGGACCCGACCGATGGTCACCGGGAAGCCGACTTCGGGCATGTCCATCACGACATCGACGAGGCCGATGCGGATTTCGCCGACGAAGGGATGCGAGCGGGCAAAGCCGCGCTGGGTCGAATAGGCGAGAGACAGGAGGAAGCCCTCGTCGCCGCGCGCCAGTGCCTGCAGTCGCAGGTCGCGGCCGGCAGGAAATTCCATCGGCTCGCGGGTCAGGTCACCCGGCTTGCCGTCCGGCCCGTCGCCGTCCGGCTCGATCAGGCCGTCGGCGCCGAGAATGTCGGTCACCCGCGGACAGGCTTCACCCGGCCAGTCGCGACGCGCCCCGGCCTTGACCCGCGCGTCGCCCGCCATGTCCGGGTCGATCAGCCGATGGGTGTAGTCGAAGGTCGGGCCCAGCAACTGGCCTCCCGGCAGATCCTTGTAGGTTGCCGACACCCGCCGTTCGATCCGCATGGTCCCCGTCTCGAGCGGCTGCGAATTGCCGAAACGGGGAAGGGTGGTGCGATAGGCCCGGATCAGGAAGATCGCTTCGATCAGATCGCCCCGTGCCTGACGCACGGCCATCGCGGCGAGTTGGGGATCGTAGAGCGAGCCCTCGGCCATCGCCCGGTCGACGGCGAGCGCCAGCTGACCGGCGATCTGCTCCAGTGTCAGTGCCGGGACGTCGCGGTTGCCGCGACGACGGTCGGCGAGAAGACGGTGGGCGCTGGCGATTGCGGCTTCGCCTCCCTTGGCGGCGACATACATCTCAGCGATCTCCGATCCGGGTGGTTCGCGGCAGGCCCAGGGCTTCGCTGCCGGAAACGAGCAGCATGTCGATGCCGCGGGGATAAAGGCCGCGATTGTTTGCCCAATCGTCGAGGAAGAAGTCCGGCAGTCCGCACGGGCTGACGGAGGCGGTCGTCTCTATGCCGGGGCCGGTCAGCTGCAGCCGATCGCCGCCCCGAAGAGCCGGGAGGCAAAGGATCAGCGTTGCCGACCGATCGGGATAAGCCGCAGTGCCGGCGGAAAAATGCGACAGGGCCGGCAGCTTGGTCGGGTCGCAGACGAGGGCGAAGGCGGCAGCCTGCGGCTCGGGAACGATCGCCGCACCGGTGTGGAAGGCAAGCCATTCGGCGTCACCGGCGCTGAGAGCCGCAGGGTCGAGCCAGAGGGGCGTGTCGTAGTCGGCCAGCGCGGCAAGGATCGCCCCCGCCGCAGGTGGGACAGGCGAAGGCGGCGCGGCCAACGCGCCAAGGTCGACGATCGTGCCCGGCCGGGCAAAGGCATTCATGATCGCGGAAAAGGCGGCCTGGGCGTCGAAGACGGGGTCGGCGAAGCCACCTTCGAGAGATGCGGTCGTCATTGTCCTGGTCATCATTCGTCGCCCCGAACCATCGTGAAGAAGTCGACGCGCGTCGCCTCGGTCTCCTCGGCGGAGCGCCGGTCGGCCTCCTCCTGCTTGGTCAATGCGGGGCCGACGACCATGGCTTCGATCGCAGCTCGCCAGTCGTCGCGCTGCCAGCCGGCATCGAGTTGCGCGGCAAGGCGCGCGTGGTCGGCGTCCCGACCCATGATCATCGCGTGGCCGACTTCGCCCGAGGCGAGGCGCATGCTGGCGCGCGTGACGCTGCCCTCGCCGATATTGAACGGCGCGCCGCTGCCGCCGATCCGGCCCTGCAGCATGACAAGCCCGACCTCGGGGCTGCGCAGGCTGGTGACCGGCGCTTCGCCGGCGATCGCGTCCCAGGCCGCTGCGAGCGTGTGTGCATCGCTGGCTGCAAAGGCTTCCATGGCGCGGCGACGCGCGGGCCGGCTGGGATCGGAGGAGTGGTTGTCCGAGGAGGGCATGGCATTCTGTCCGTTGTGGTCTGATCTGATGGCGTCGGCCGGCTGAGACAGTTAGCGCGGGTCCCGACAGGGCCCGCTTTGGCGGTGGCGGTCGTCAGGCTTGCTACGGCCGGCTCACTCGAACCGGGCACGTAGCCGGTCGGTGAAATATTCCATCACCAGCACGATCGCGAAGATCGCGAGGATGATCGCCGAGGCGTTGCGGTACTGGAAGAGGTCGAAGGCAACCTTCAGCTCCTGGCCGATGCCGCCGGCGCCGACGAGGCCGAGGACGACCGAGGAGCGGACCCCTTTCTCCAGCGCAAAGAGCGAGCTGTTGATCAGCGTCGGCATGATGCTCGGCAGCGTCGCCCCGAAGAGGATGCTGACCCGCGAGGCGCCGATCGCCCGCAAGGCCTCCTGCGGCTTCTTGTCGGCCTCTTCCATGGCTTCGGCGAAGAACCGGCCGCAGAAGCCGATCGTGTCGACGACGATCGTCATGGTGCCGGCAATTGCGCCGAGCCCGACGGTCGAGACGAAGACCAGTGCCCAGACGAGATCCGGGATGGTCCGAAACAGCGAGATGATGCCCCGGGGCAGCTGCCGGAATGCCCCGAGCGGGGAAATGCCGCGCGCTGCGAGCCAGCCGATCGGCAGGCTGATGACGACGCCGATGACCGTGCCGACGAGTGCGATCTGCAGGGTTTCGAGAATGCGCCAGCCCATGCGCTGGAGAAACGTCGGTTCCAGATTGGGCGGCAGCATGCGGCCGATCAGCTCGACCATCTGCGGCGCCCCGGCGGCGAGCCGCTCGGGCGACGGGGCAACCTGGCCGAGCGAGACCAGGAAGACCGCTGCAAAGGCGACGAGCAGCGTGAAGCTGACCGGCGAGATCGAGGGCAGACGCGAGGGCGCGCGCATCCGGGCCGGCGCGTCACCCATTGAAGACGTCTTCCATCCGCTGCCGGCCGACCATCGGAGTCGGGAGATCGAAATGCACCCGGCCGGCCTTCAAGGCGATGATCCGATCCGAATAGTGCATCGCATGCTCCATATCGTGGGTCGTATAGACCAGCGTGATGCCGTGCTCGGAGGCGAGGTCGGAGAAGATCGTCATGATCTCGCGACCGACCCAGGGGTCGAGGCTCGCGGCGGGCTCGTCGGCGATCAGCAGCTTCGGCTTTCTGATCAGCGCGCGCGCAATGGCGATGCGCTGGGCCTGGCCGCCGGAAAGCTGGTCGGCGCGGGCGCAGGCCTTGTCGGCAAGGCGCACGTCGGCCAGCACCTGCATCGCTTCCTCGCGCCAGTCCTCGCGGGCGAGGGCGTGATGCCAGGCCCGCCATCCGCCGGGCAGCCCGAGCTTGCCCTGGACGACGTTGGTGAGCACCGACTGGCGCCCGACCAGTCCGTGGTTCTGGAAGACGAAACCGATCTGCCGCCGAAGGCGCTGCAATTGCGCGCCGCTCGGTGCCGACCGGAAGGTCTCGCCCAAGGTCATGATCTCGCCGTCGCTGAGCGGCAGCAGGCCGACGAGGCATTTCAGCAGCGTCGACTTGCCGGCGCCGTTCGAGCCGATCAGCGCGACACGCTGATCGCTCCTGATGTCGATCTTCACCCCGGTGAAGACATGGCGGCCGTCGGCGTAGGCTTTGCCGAGATCACGGGTGCTGATGATCGTTGCCCCCGGCGCCGTGGCCGGTGGGACATCCAATCGTTCCGGCTCCCCGCGAGGGGGAGCCGACAGGGCCGCGTGAAACGGACCGGCCTTCGCGGCCGCCGTCTGGTCCAGAAGAACGCTCATTCGACGAAGGCGGTGAAGGTGTCGACGCCGATGGTGCGATACATCGAGCGCACATAGTCGTACTCGCTGTCATCGATGTCGGTCAGGAAGGTGCCGCCCTTGAACTTCTGATTGTCCTCGCCCTTGAGAACGGCGTTCATCAGCTCGTTGCCGTTCTCGAGAAAGGCGTCGCGGATCGTCTCGTAGACGTCTTCGGGAATGTCCTTGCGGGCAACGAGGATGTCATTGGGCAGATCGCGGCCGCGGGCGACGACGGCAAAGGCCTTGTCGGGGAAGGCGGCCCGGATCGAGTTGAGATGGTCGAAATTGAGCCCCATCGCGGCGATGTCGCCGCGGATCAGGGCCTCGGCCGCGACGTTGCGCGAAATGATCACCGGCTCGTAGTCGACGCCGTAGTTCACGCCCTGGTCTGCGAGCGCCTGGGCGGGTCCCAGATGCTGCGAGGTCGAGCCGACCGAACCGAAGGCGATCTTCTTGCCCTTCAGGTCCGCGATAGTGCGGATCGGGCCGTCGGCGAGAACGGCGAGCTGGGCGAAATAGTCCGGGCGCTGCCACGCGACCACGATGCGCGGATCGCTCAACTCCTTCATCACCACGTATTCGGCGGGGCCGGTCAGGACCAGCTCGACCTGTCCGGCGTTCAGCGCCTCGACGGCCGCCGTGCGCGAACTGACGGAGATCAGCTCGATATCGAGGCCGGTCTCGGCTTCGAGCGCTTCCTGGAAGCCTCCGAATTCCTGCTGCAGGGCTTCGAGCCCCTCGATGTCGGTGACAGCGAAGCGGACGGGTTCGGCGATGGCGGTCACCGAGGTGACGACCGTGGCGGCGAGAGCAAAAACCAGCGAACGAAGCATTCTGTTTGTCCTTCTGTATAGACAGGGCAGCGGGTTCGCAGCTACCTGTATAGACAGCAGGTGACGCATGAATGACAAAAGCACGAGGGGCCGAGATGGCGTGGCTGATCGAGAACGCAACGACGCTGGCCGGCGACAGCTGGCATGAGCGCGGACTGCACGTTGCGGGCGAACACATCGTCGACCGGGCCGAGCGTCCGCGGCGACTGAATGCCGAAGGGCTGCTGGCGCTGCCCGGCATCGTCGACATCCATGGCGACGCCTTCGAGCGGCAGATCATGCCGCGGCCCGGCGTGCGCTTCGATATCGGCCTGGCGTTGCGCGACACCGATCGCCAGCTCGTTGGCAACGGGATCACCACGGCGTTTCACGGCGTGACGATTTCCTGGGAGCCGGGGCTCCGCTCACTCGATGCGGCGCGCAGCTTCATCGGATCGCTCCAGGCCCTGCGCCCGCATCTGGACTGCGACACGCGGCTGCATCTGCGCTGGGAAACCTTCGCGCTCGACGCAGTCGCCGAGGTGACCGAGTGGTTGTCGCTGGAGCCTTCGGCGATCCTCGCCTTCAACGACCACACGACCGGCTCAGTGCTGAAGGGGACTATTGCCCGAAAGATCGGCCAGATGGCCGAGCGCTCCGGCCTGTCGCGCGAGGACTACATGGCGCTGCTCGACGCCGTGTGGGCGCGGCGTGACGACGTGCCGGGCGCCATCGCCGAGCTCGCGGCAGCCGCGCAGGCCGGGGGCAATGTCCTGCTGGCGCATGACGAGGCGACGCCCGAGGAGCGCGCCAGGTTCCGGGCGCTCGGCGCGCGCTCCTGCGAGTTTCCGCTGAATGCCGAGACCGCAGCGGCGGCTCGTGCCGGCGGGGAGGACGTCATTCTGGGCGCGCCGAATGTCGTGCGCGGCGGCAGCCACAACAAGGCGATGGATGCGCGCGAAGCGGTCGAAGCAGGCCATTGCACGGTGCTGACCAGCGACTATCACTATCCGTCTCCGCTGCATGCGGCCTTCGCTCTGGCCGATGGCGACGTGGACGCGCTGGCGCGTTACTGGCCGCTTGTCTCCGCCAACGCTGCGCGCGCCGCGGGTCTTGAGGATCGCGGCAGTCTGACCAATGGCAAGCGGGCGGATCTCGTCCTGGTCGACATGGCTGACATGCGGCATCCGGAAATCGTGGCGACGATGGTCCGCGGGCGCATCGTGTACGCACGGCGGGCACTGGAGGAGTTGCCCTCGGCGGCGTCGGTCGCGGCGACCCCCGAGATGGCGGCGGGGTAGGACCCATGAGCAGCACCGCCCCGCAGAAGATGGAAAACGACGCCGCGACGCCGGATTTCGGCGATCTGGTTTTGCGGCCGCGCAGCGACATGCCGATCTGGCAGCAGATCCACGATTATGTCCTGGCGCTTGTCGAGGATGGGCGGCTGCGCCCGGGCAGCCAGTTGCCGGGCGAGGTCCATCTTGCCGAGAAATTCGGCGTCACCCGCATCACGCTCCGCCAGGCGCTGCTGCAATTGCAGCAGGAAGGGCATCTCACCTCACGGAAGGGCGTCGGCGTGTTCGTGCGCAGCCCGCCCTCGGTGCTGTCGGTGCGCGACGGCAGCCGATTCTTCGACAGCCTGCGCTCCGACGGCAAACTGGTCGAGACGCGCACGTTGGTGCTGGTGGAAGAGGAGGCCGACGCGGCAGCCGCCGCGCAATTGCATCTTCCGGTCGGCGCTCCGGTCATCCGGCTGCGCCGCGTGCGCTCGGCCGATGGACAGCCGATCCACGCGAGCACCAAGATCCTGCCCGCGAGGCTCCTGCCGGACTTCGCCGCCGTCTATGCGCGGCGGCAATCGGTCACCGATGTGTTCGTCGCACATGGCATCGGCAAGTATCGACGGATCGAGACGCGGATCAGCGGAGGCTTTGCCACCGCCGAGGAGGCGAGCCAGCTGGAGCTCACGCCCAGCACGCCGGTCTTCCGCACCAGTGCCGTCAATGGCGACGCGGCGGGGAACCGGATCGAATGGGGCACCGGCTGCTGGCTTCTCACATCGGTCGATTTCGTTTTCTGAGCGCCGCAGGAGCCGGTGCAACCGGCAACCGATCCCGTGCTGTCCGGCCGAAGGCGATCGACGCCTTTCGCGTCATGGCCGAAGGCCTGCGCGCCGGCGCCGAGCGAGTGCGCACCCGGCTCGACGCAAACCTTGAGAGGTACTCACCACGGAAAGCCGGCTTCTGGAGGACGCTTCACGGCGTCCGTATGCCGGGCCGTGGACGGAACGGCAGCTCTCCGCCTGCAGCGCCCCAATGCTGCCAGTCCGCTTCCGCCCCTCTCCCGCATGAGGGATCATCAGCCTACGTCGACGAGAGCCTCCAGCCGATCAGTTGCCTGGGAAGGTCCGCGCCAGGCGTGGTGTGCCTCCCCGGTGATCGCGCATCCGCGCGCAGGCGCAATGGTGCTTGTGGACCGTACGCGCTCCGCAAAGACCCGGCCGACACCGATCAGGATCGGGCGATCGACGCCGATCCTGGCGACGATGGCGCCGAGATCGGCGAGCGTGCCGGCGGCGCGGGTCTCGTCGTCGCGCGACAGATTGGCGGCGACCGCGACAGGTGTCGTGGCCGGCAGGCCGTGATGGATCAGGCGCTCGGCGATCTTCGCCGCCATCCGGCCGCCCATGTAGAAGACGGTGGTGGCGTGATCGTCGGCCAGTGCATGCCAGTCGAGATCCTCCGGCAGGCCGCCCTTCTTGGAATGGCCGGTGACGAAACGCAGCTGCTGGGCCCGGTCGCGATGGGTCAGCGACACGCCGAAGCTCGCCGCCAGCGCCGAGGCTGCGGTGATGCCCGGCACGATGGCGACCGGAATGTTCTCGCGCGCCAGCTCGTCCAGCTCCTCGCCGGCCCGGCCGAACACCGACACGTCGCCGGATTTCAGCCGCACGACGTGCTTGCCGGCTTTGGCGAAGCTGACCATCATGGCGTTGATGTCTTCCTGGCGGCAGCTGTCGCGGGCGGCGCGCTTGCCCACCAGCATGCGCCGGGCCTCGCGGCGGGCGAGTTCCAGGATCTCGTCCGAGACGAGGTCGTCGAACAGGATCACGTCGGCCGCCTGCAGGGCGCGCACCGCCTTCAGGGTCAGGAGTTCGGCCTCGCCGGGGCCCGCCCCGACCAGGGTGACGCGGCCGCCGGCCTCGGGCGAGCGCGCCAGATCGTCGATGAAGCCGCCGGCCGCCGCCTCGGCCGCGGCATCCGGCAGCTTCGTGGTGAAGGCGCTGTCGGCGAAGCGTTCCCAGAAGGCGCGGCGCAGGGGCCCCGGCGAAAGCCGCTCCATCACCGCGCCGCGGACCTTTGCGGCCAGGGCCGCCCACTGGCTGAGTGCCGGCGGGAGCAGGGTCTCGATGCGGCGGCGGATCGCCTGGCCGAGGATCGGGGCGGCCCCGTCGGTGGAAATGCCGATGACCACCGGCGAGCGATTGACGATCGTGCCGAAGCGGAAGTCGCAATAGGACGGCTTGTCGACGACATTGACCGGCACGCCGGCCGCCCGCGCGGCGCAGGCGAAAGCCTGGCCCTCGGCGAGGCTCTCGGTATCGCCGACGGCGATCGCCGCTCCGGCGAAGACATCGGTCGCCCAGGGCCGGTCATGATGCACGATCACGCCGGATTCCGGCGGGACGGCGAGAAGCTCGGCCATCTCCCCATCGATCCCGTCGGCCGGGACATAGAGATCGACATGGGCGCCCGCCGAGGCCAGGAGCTCGGCCTTCCATGCCGCGCCCGGTCCGCCACCAGCCATGACGACGCGCTTGCCCGCCAGATCGAAGAACACCGGCAGGCTCGCCAGCGGACCCATGCGCTGGGAGCGCTGCGGAAGCTGTTCGGTGTCGTTGACGGCGAGGGGCCGCTTACGCCGTGTTTGCGAGTCGTGCATCATGGATGATCCCCTTGATCTCGCTGCGGCAAGAGCCGCAATTGGTGCCTGCCTTCAACGCCGCGCCGACGGCTTCGACGGTGATCGCCCGGCCGGTGGTCACCGCCGCCGCGATCTCGTTGACGCCGACGCTGAAGCAGGAGCAGACGATCGCACCGGGGTCCGGGCGGTCGGCTCCCCCGCGCCCGGCGAGCAGCCGGAAGCGGTCGCGGACAGCGTTGTGCGCGTCGCCCAGCTGCCCCGCGGCCCAGACACGCGACACGGCGACGGGGTCGCGCGCAATCCACAGCGCGCCGATCAGTGCTTCGCCGTCGAAAGCGGCAAAGCGATGCGCACCGGTTGTCGTGTCGTGGAACGCCAGCATCTGCGCCCTGTCCGGCGCCTTGAGCAACGCCGTGGCGAAAGCGCTCGGGTCGGCCAGCGGCGCGAGGCCGGCCAGTTCCATGCGCCAGCCAGCCTTGGCCCGCGCCAGCGCGAAATAGTCGAGGCCGTGCGGATCGGGCCGCGACCGCGTGACGGCAAAGCCGAACCAGACGGCTGGGAAGGGCGCGATCGACACCTCGGTAGCCTTGAGACCCGGCTGGCCGGAGACCGGATCGACGGCCGGTGCAACCACGGCGTCGATGCGACCGCTGCCCGAGAACTCGTCGCTCCAGTGCATCGGCACGAAGACCGAGCCGCGCGATTGCCGGTCCGTGGTGCGGCAACGCACGATCGCCGCGCCGAAACCGGATCGCACGGTGACGAGGCTGGCTTCCGCAATCCCCTGCGCTGCGGCGTCTGCCGGATGGATGTCGACGAAGGGCTCTGCGACATGGGCGGAAAGCCGGGCCGAGCGACCGGTGCGGGTCATCGTGTGCCAATGGTCGCGCACACGCCCGGTGTTGAGCAGGAACCGGCCCTTGTCCGCCCGGCGACGGGGGCCGACATCGACCGCCACGAAGCGGGCGCGCCCGTCCGGGTGGTAGAAGTGTCCGTCGCCGAAGAAGCGGCTGCCGTCCTTCGTCGAAGCCGTCCCCGCTTCGGCCGGGGCGTCGCCGGAAGCGAAAGGGATGGCGGTGCGGGGCTGCGGCCATTGGACCGGCTGCAGCGCGTCGTAGCCGCACTGGTCGAGCCCGGCGAGCGCGCCGATGTCGAAGTCGCGCGCTCCCGCGTTGCCATGGGCCGAGAGCCGCGCGTGTTCGTCGAAGACGTCCGCCGCGCTGGCGTGGGAAAAGCCGTCGGCGAAGCCCATGCGGCGGGCGACGTCGGCGATGATCGCCCAGTCGGGCCGGGCCTCGCCGGGCAGCGGCAGGAAGGGGCGTTGACGCGAGATCCGCCGCTCGGAATTGGTCACCGTTCCGTCCTTCTCGCCCCAGGCAGCGGCGGGCAGGGCGACATCGGCGAAGCGCAGGGTGTCGTTGCGTGCGACGACATCGGAGACGACGACGAAGGGGCAGGCGGCGAGGGCCGCCTTCACGGAATCGGCGTCGGGCATCGAGACGACGGGATTGGTGCCGATGATCCAGAGCGCCCTGATCCGGCCGTCGGCGACGGCGCGGAACATGTCGACCGCCTTCAAGCCGGCGCGGTCGGGCATTGCCGGGGCGTCCCAGAAGTCCTGCACCAGGGAGCGATGCGCCGGGTCCTCGATCGCCATATGCGCCGCGAGCATGTTGGCCATGCCGCCGACCTCGCGCCCGCCCATGGCATTGGGCTGGCCGGTCACCGAGAAGGGACCCATGCCGGGCCGTCCGATGCGGCCGGTCGCCAGATGGCAGTTGATGATCGCGTTGACCTTGTCGGTGCCCGTCACCGACTGGTTGACGCCCTGGCTGTAGACCGTGACGACCTTTTCGGTCCTGGCGAAGAGCTCGTAGAAGGCCTGGATCTGGCGGATGTCGAGGCCGGTGGCCTCCGCGACATGCTGCAGACGCATCCCGCGGGCCCGGCGCAGCGCCTCGACGAAGCCGTCGGTATGCCGGGCCACATAGTCGCAATGGATCGCACCGGCCTCGGCGAGGAACGGCAGCAATCCGGCGAAGAGCGCCGTGTCGCCATCGGCAGCGATCGGCAGATGCAGATCGGCGAGATCGGCGCTTGCCGTGCGGCGCGGATCGACGAGGACGATCTTCATCTGCGGGCGCGCGGCTTTGGCCGCGGCGATCCGCTGGTAGAGCACCGGATGGCACCAGGCGAGGTTCGAGCCGACGAGGACGATCAGATCGGCCTGTTCCAGATCCTCATAGGTGCCCGGCACCGTGTCGGAGCCGAAGGCCCGGCGATGGCCGGCGACCGAGGAGGCCATGCACAGGCGGGAATTGGTATCGATGTTCGTCGAGCCGATGAAGCCCTTCATCAGCTTGTTGGCGAGGTAGTAATCCTCGGTCAGCAACTGGCCGGAGACGTAGAAGGCGATGGAGTCACGGCCGTGTTCGGCGATGGTGGCGGTGAAGCGTTCGGCGACGCGCGACAGCGCGTCGTCCCAGGTCGCACGTGCGCCGGCGATGGTGGGGAACAGCAGCCGTTCCTCCAGCCCCAGTGTTTCGCCGAGGGCCGAGCCCTTGGAGCAGAGGCGGCCGAAATTCGCCGGATGCGTGGGATCGCCGGCGATCGCCACGCTGCCACCCGGACGCGGGGTTGCCAGGACTCCGCAGCCAACGCCGCAATAGGGGCATGTGGTCCGGATGGTGGTGTCGGCCGGTCGTTCGTCCATCGCGCGGGTCCCGGCTATTCGGCGGCGAGGACGAGGGCGGGTTCGTCCAGCGACAGTTCGATGGCGCCGGTCGGCGGGTCGACCCGCACGGCGAAGACCCGCACCCGACCTTCGTCGGGCCCGGCGGCAATCCCGCTTTCCAGCGAATACACCATGTTGTGCAGCGGGCAGGTGACCGAGGCGTCGTGGACGATGCCCTGGCTGAGCGGCCCGCCCTTGTGCGGACAGCGGTCCTCGGTGGCGAAGATGCCGTCATTGGCGGTCCGGAACACCGCGACGCGCCCGAACGGGGTGAGCACGCAGCGCGCGCCGCGGCGGGGAATGTCGGTGACCGCACCGATGCGATGCCAGCCGGTCATTCGGCAGCCTCCAGGGTGAGATCGGCCATCGGCCGGAACTCGTGGCTGGCGCGCGCGCCCGAGGCACGCTCCGCCCAGGGGTCGGTCTGGCTGAAGGTCTGGCTGTGGACGAAGGCTTCGTAATAGCCCCGTCGCCGCGCCGCATCCTCGACGATGACGGCGCGGATCGAGTCCATGCCGACCCGCTTCAGCCATTTGTACATGCGCTCCAGATAGTGACCCTGCTCGCGATAGAGCTGGACGAGGGCGACGATCATCTCCAGTGCCTCGTCCTCGATCTTCACCTGGGTGAGGATTTCCGTGCCCTTGATGTCGAGCCCCGCCGCACCGGCGAACTGGATCTCGTAGCCGGCGTCGGTGCAGATCACGCCGACATCCTTGCAGGTCGCCTCGGCGCAGTTCCGGGGGCAGCCGGACACCGCCATCTTTACCTTGGCGGGCGTCCAGGAGCCCCACATGAACTTCTCGATCCTGACGCCGAGGCCGGTGGAATCCTGCGTGCCGAAGCGGCACCAGTCGGTGCCGACGCAGGTCTTCACGGTGCGCAGGCCCTTGGCATAGGCGGCGCCGGAGACCATGCCGGCGGCGTTCAGATCGGCCCAGACCGCGGGCAGATCCTCCTTCCTCACGCCGAGGAGGTCGATGCGCTGGCCGCCGGTGCACTTGACGGTCGGGATCGCGAACTTGTCGGCGACGTCGGCGATCGCCCGCAGTTCGTTGGCCGAGGTGATGCCGCCCCACATGCGCGGCACGACCGAATAGGTGCCGTCCTTCTGGATGTTGGCATGGACCCGCTCGTTGATGAAGCGGGACTGCTTGTCGTCGACATAGTCGCCCGGCCAGTCGGCGATCAGGTAGTAGTTGAGCGCCGGCCGGCACTTGGCACAGCCGCAGGAGGTCTTCCACTCCAGCTCCTGCATGACCTCGGGGATCGACTTCAACGCCTTGGCGCGGATCAGCCGCCGCACGTCGCCATGGCCGAGATCGGTGCAGGGGCACATCGGCTTGACGGCCGCGGGATTGAAGGCGGCGCCCAGGGTCAGCGCCATCAGCTGCTCCACGAGCCCGGTGCAGGAGCCGCAGGAGGCGGAGGCCTTGGTGTGGGCCCGCACCTCGTCGAGGCTGGTCAGCCCGCCCGCGGCAACCGCGCCGGTGATCTTCGATTTGCATACGCCGTTGCAGCCGCAGATTTCCGCATCATCCGGCAAGGCTGCAACGGCCGCCATAGGGTCCAGGGGGGCGCCCCCCTGGAAGGACTGGCCGAAGATCAGGGTTTCGCGCATGTCCGATACCGGCGCGCCGTCCCGGATGAGGTCGAAGAACCAGTTGCTGTCCGCGGTATCCCCGTACATCACGGCGCCGACGAGCCGGTCGTCCTCGATCACCAGGCGCCTGTAGACACCCTGCGCCGGATCGCGAAGGACGATCTCCTCGCGTTTCTCACCCTCGGCAAAATCGCCGGCGCTGAAGAGGTCGCATCCCGTGACCTTGAGCTTGGTCGACAGTTCCCTGACCGCAAAGGCGTCGGGCTGGCCGAGCAGCGACTTCGCCAGCACCCTGGCCTGATCGTAGAGCGGGGCGACGAGGCCGAAGAGCGTGCCGTCGAACTCCACGCATTCGCCGACGGCGTAGATGTCGGGGTCCGACGTCTGCATCTGGGCGTTCACGACGATCGCGCGGCCGACGTCGAGACCCGCATCCCTGGCGATCTGCGCCGCCGGGCGGATGCCGACCGCCATGACCACCAGATCCGCCTTCAGGGTTGTCCCGTCCGCCAGTTCGACGCCCTCGACACGGTTCGTGCCGAGAATCTTCTGGGTCGAGGCGCGGGTCATCACCGTGATGCCGCGCTTTTCCAGATCCTTTCGCAGGAGATAGCCGGCCGCCTCGTCGAGCTGACGCTCCATCAGGTGACCCGACAGATGCAGGACGGTGACCTCCATGCCGCGCAGCCGCAGCCCGGCCGCCGCTTCCAGGCCGAGAAGCCCGCCGCCGATGACGACGGCATGGCTCCCGGGCGTGCCGGACGCCTCGATCATGGCGTGGGTGTCGTCGAAATCGCGGTAGGTGATGACCCCGGGCAGGTCCCGGCCTTCCACCGGGACGATGAACGGGACCGAGCCGGTGGCGATGATCAGCTTGTCGTAGGGCACCTCGCCCCTGGCGCCGGTGACGATCTTGCGCTGCCGGTCGATCGCGACGACCTTCTCGCCGAAGCGGCAGGTCACGTTATGCGCGCCGTACCAGTCCTCGTCATGGGTGATGATCTCGTCATAGCTCTTCTCGCCGGACAGGACCGGCGACAGCATGATGCGGTTGTAGTTGCCGCGCGGTTCCGCGTTGAACAGCGTGACCGCGTAGGCGTCCCGATCGGCCTCGAACAGGGTCTCGAGCACCCGGCCGGACGCCATGCCGGCACCGATGACGACCAGTTTTCGCATGAACGTTCCTTTCAATAGTACCAGGCGACGACGTGGCTGATCGTTCCGTCGCGATAGATCGGAACAGCCACCATCGATGCGTAGCCGGCGGTGAGAGCGGGGTTGTCGTGCTTGACGGCGGGGATGCCGGTGCCCAGCACCTCACCGATCGGTCCCTGCCAGGCCGCCACGCGCCGCTCGGTCTCGTCGTCCCAGAGCGGTCCCTCGCGCTGGCAGATGCCGTCGGCGAGGATCGCCTCCCTGGCGCCGGCCGTTCCGGCGGCGCGCACATTCCCCAGCTCGAACCGTTGGGCGATCGGCGTGCCGCGGGCCGAAAGCAGCGTCAGGACATAGGTCCTGTCTCCCGGCACGGTGATCGGCAGGCCAAGACCGGTGGTCAGGCCGGCCCTGCCGGCGCTTTCGGCGCGGATGAAGCGGTAGCCCGAGCCGAGATCGCGCATCAGCATCGGCGCGTTCGCGGCCCATACGCCGCCGGGCAGGCCCTGTCCGCGGGGAAAGTGCGTATGCTGCGAGACCCATTCGAAGTGCCGCGCCGCGCCGTAATAGCCGTCGTCCAGCATCAGGAGGCCGTCGCTCTCGCGCCAGACCTCGATGGCACCGGTGCGCAATTCGTCATCGGCGCACAGCACGACGATGACGGCCTTCAGGGCGCTTCCGGCGAAGATCGGCACGGCGACCGCGCAGGTCAGTCCCGCGGCCCTCGCGGCTTCGGCGCGCTGGAAATAGGAGCCGTCGAACTGCTTCAGCACCACCGGGCGGGCCTCGTCCCAGGCGCGACCGGGCAGGCCTTCGCCCCTGGCGAAACTCTGTTTCGCCGAAACGGCGGCGAAGGCGTCCAGGGTGCCATAATTGCCGCTCGACCAGACCAGTCGGTCGCCGTCGGGGACCCACACTTCCGTCACCTCGACAAAGGCGCGGGTGGCGATTTCGGGCGCGATCGCGCTCATGCCGCTTCCCTTTCCGCGCCCGCGGCCTTGTCGTCGGCGGTCGTCTCTGCGCTGGCCGCCTGTGTGCCAGGGCCACCCTTTTCGTATTCTTCCAGGAAGCTCAGGAGCTGTTCGCGATAGAGGTAGTAATCGGGATGCTCGAGCAGCTCCTTGCGGGTGCGCGGGCGCGGCAGGTCGACCTTCATGATCTTGCCGATCCGGGCCATCGGGCCGTTGGTCATCATCACGACCCGGTCGGCGAGGAGGATCGCCTCGTCAACGTCGTGGGTGACGCAGACCGTGGTCACCTGGGTCCGCTTCCAGACATCCATCAAGACGTCCTGGAGTTCCCAGCGGGTCAGTGAATCGAGCATGCCGAACGGTTCGTCGAGCAGCAGCAGTTTCGGCGACAGGGCGAAGGCACGGGCGATGCCGACCCGCTGCTTCATGCCGTTGGACAGGTCTTCGGCCCGTCGGTGCATGGAATCGCCGAGGCCGACGCGGTGGAGATAATGTTCGACGACATCGCGGCGTTCGGCCGGCGTCGCGTCGGGATAGACCCGGTCGACCCCGAGAGCGACGTTCTCCCGGGCGGTCAGCCAGGGCATCAGGGATGGCGACTGGAAGACCACCGCGCGTTCGGGGCCGGCTCCGCTGACCTCGCGGCCATCGAGGATGATGCCTCCCGACGAGATGTCGTTGAGGCCGGCGGCCATGGACAGGACCGTCGATTTGCCGCAGCCCGAATGACCGATCAGCGAGACGAACTCGCCCTTTTCCATCTTCATGTCGAAGCCGTCGACGACGGTCAGCGGCCCCTTCGGCGTCGGATAGGTCTTGGTCACCTCGAAGAACTCGACATAGCCGCGCCCGATGGCGGACTGCGCTGCGCGGCGATAGGCGGCCGGAAGCTCCGGCATCGGTCCCTTCGCTGATCTCTGGGTGATCGGAACGACGTTCGGCAGGCAGACCGCTGCATCCGTGTCGGCGGAGGCATGGCGCCCCCGATCCATCAGATAGCCGGTGATCTCGCGCCGCAGGCGCTTGAATTCGTCATTGGCGTTCATCGCCGAGCGGTCGCGCGGGCGCGGCAGTTCGACCGGAAAGGACGGGCCGAGACTGGCCCTTGGGCCAGGGTCGAGCGGGATGATCCGGTCGGCGAGCAGGATCGCCTCGTCGACATCGTTGGTGATCAGGATGATGGTCTTCTTCTCGACCTGGCTGATCGCGGCGAATTCGTCCTGCAGCTTGGCGCGGGTCAGGGCGTCGAGCGCCGACAGCGGTTCGTCGAGCAACAGGATCTCCGGGCTCATTGCGAGAGCCCGCGCCACCGAGACACGCTGGCGCATGCCGCCGGAGAGCTCGGCCGGCTTGCGGTCGACGGCGTGTGCGAGGCCGACCATCTCGATGTATCGGTCGACACGCGCCTTGCGGGAGGCCTTCGTCTCGCGGGCGAAAACGGTGTCGACCGCGAGCGCGACATTGCCGCGAACCGTCAGCCACGGCATCAGCGAATAGGACTGGAAGACCAGCCCGCGCTCCGGGCCGGGTCCCGTCACCTGGGCGCCTTTCATCAGGACCTGGCCGGCATCGGGCCGGATGAGCCCTGCCAGCAGCGAGATCAGCGTGGTCTTGCCGGAACCGGAAAAGCCGACGATCGCGACGAACTCGCCTTCCGCGACCTTGAGGTCGATGCCGTCGAGGATTTCGGCGCGGGCCGGGCCCTCGCCATAGGCCTTCGAGACATTCGCCAGTTCGATCATCGGGGAGGTGGCCATGGTCGTGTCCTTTCGCGCCCGGGAAGGCCGTCTCAGCGGTTCGAGGTGAAGGTGAAGGCGGTCTGCAGGGCAGCCATGATCCGGTCGAGCATGAAGCCGACGATGCCGATGGTGATCACCGCGACGATGATCCGGGCCAGCGAATCCGACGAGCCGTTCTGGAACTCGTCCCACACGAACTTGCCGAGGCCGGGGTTCTGGGCCAGCATCTCGGCGGCGATCAGCACCATCCAGCCGACGCCGAGCGACAGGCGCAGCCCGGTGAAAATCAGCGGCATGGCCGAGGGCAGGACCAGCTTGGTGATGGTCTTGTGCGTCGGCAGCTGCAGCACCTTGCCGACATTGACGAGATCCTTGTCGATCGAGGCGACGCCGAGCGCCGTGTTGATCAGGGTCGGCCAAAGCGAGCAGAGGGTGACCGTGATCGCCGAGACCACCATCGACTTCGGCACGGCGTCGGAGGCGTTCACGTAGAGAGCCGAGACGATCATCGTGACGATCGGCAGCCAGGCCAGCGGCGACACCGGCTTGAAGATCTGGATCAGCGGATTGAGCGCGCCGTTGATCGTCGCGGACAATCCGCAGGCGATGCCGACCGGAATGGCGATGATGGTGGCGAGCACGAAGCCGAGAAACACGGTCTTGAGGCTGGTGAGGATCTGTTCCGGATAGGTCGGGGCACCCGTGTAGCTGCGGGTCTTCACGCGGTCCGCCATGCCCTGTTCGACCAGCTTGGCATTGCGCGCGTCCTGTCGCTCGTAGAATGCCACTCGGTCCTGCCGGCCGCGCTGATAGTCGTCATAGAGCGAGCCGACCTGCTGCCAGACCTGGACCGGCCCGGGCACCGTGCCCAATGATGTCTGGACCTGCGGCGCGAGGGCGGCCCAGGCGGCGAGAAAGGCGACGATGCCGATCAGCGGCACGATCAGGCTCTGCCACAGGGCGCGCAGATTGCTGCGGGCATCGTCTCCCGCAGCGATCTTCATGACCGGCACGGACCAGCCGAGGCCGATCGCGGTCAACGGGCCGGTGGCGCGGGTGATCCGGGACATCCGCTTTTCGCGCTTCAGAATCCGGCGCTCGGCGGGGGACAGCTCGTCGCCCATGAAATCGGAGGCGGTACTCATCGCTGGCGTTCCTTCGTCGAATGCTTCGGCGGCAAGGTCGCCGGGCAGGGGCTGCCCGGCGCGAGCGGCTGCGCTCAGTTGGAGACGACGCTGGCGACGTCCTCGGAGCCCTTCAGCCCGATCTCGAACTTCGCGAGATATTCGTTCGGCTTGCGCCCCTCGTATTCGACGCCGTCGATGAATTCGGCCGTCGCCGGCTTGTAGCCATCGGTGTCGGGCACTGCGGACGGGTCCAGATAGCCGTCCTCGACGAGGGATTCCGCGGCCTTCCGGTAGATGTCGGGCCGGTAGACCGACGCGGCGGTCTCGGCGTACCAGGCATCGGATTTTTCCTCGGAGATCTGGCCCCAGCGGCGCATCTGGGTGAGGTACCAGACCGCATCCGAGTAGAAGGGATAGGTGGCGAACTTGTCGAAGAAGACGTTGAAGTGCGGCGCTTCGCGCGTGTCGCCCTTCTCGTATTCGAAGGTGCCGGTCATCGAGTTGGCGATGACCTCGGGATCGGCCCCGACATATTCGGGCCGCGACAGGATATCGACCGCCTGCCGGCGGTTGGCGCCGCCATCGGCATCGAGCCACTGGCCGGCGCGGATCAGCGCCTTGGTGACGGCGATCCCGGTGTTCGGGTTTTCCTCGACGAATGCCGCCGTCATCCCGAAGACCTTCTCGGGATTGTCCTTCCAGATCTCGTAGTCGGTGATCACCGGCACGCCGATGCCCTTGAACACCGCCTGCTGGTTCCACGGTTCGCCGACGCAATAGCCCTGGATGGTGCCGGCCTCGAGCGTCGCCGGCATCTGCGGCGGCGGGGTGACCGACAGGAGCACCTCGGCGTCGATCTGGCCGGAGGTGTCGCTCGGCGAGTAATAGCCGGGGTTGAGCCCGCCGGCCGCAAGCCAGTAGCGCAGCTCGTAATTGTGGGTCGAGACCGGGAACACCATCCCCATGTTGAAGGTCTTGCCGGCCGAGCGGTACTGCTCGACCACCGGTGCGAGTGCGGCAGCCGAGATCGGATGCTCCGGCTTGCCGTCGGGGCCCGCCGGGATGTGCGTCTTCATCTCCGCCCAGACGTCGTTCGAGACGGTGATGCCGTTGCCGTTCAGATCCATGGAGAGCGGCGTGACGATATGCGCCTTGGTGCCGTAGCCGATCGTCGCCGCCAGGGGCTGGCCGGCCAGCATGTGGGCGCCGTCGAGCTCGCCGGTGATGGTGCGGTCGAGCAGCACCTTCCAGTTGGCCTGGGGCTCGATCGTGACGTACAGGCCCTCATCCTCGAAGAAGTGCATCTCCTTGGCGATGGCAAGCGGTGCCATGTCGGTGAGCTTGATGAAGCCGAAGGTCAGTTCGTCCTTCTCGACCGGCAGCATGCCGGCCGACGCAGGCGAGGCGGCCAGGACGGCAAACGCTCCCGTGCAGCCAAGAAGGGTTCGGCGAGAGACTGCGATGATGCTGGCCATGGCGTAAGCGTCCCCGTTCGCCGGGCATGCCGCGCCGGCGTTGCTGATCGTTGAAATGAAAAAAGGCTGCCCGACCCGTTGTCGCTCCGAAGCCTCGGAGCGCATGAAAACGAAGTCGGCAGCCTTGCCGGTGCGCCCGCCATTGGGCGCCTATGATGCCGGCAAGCGTTGCCGGGAGATAATGGGAGACGGATCAGTAATCCGGTCTCTGGCGACCATTCTTACTGCCGCAGCAGCGATGTTGCAACGCGGCAGAACACGTTTTTGCGGTTTTTTTGAACTTTTACAAAGTCTGTATATTTGTTGTGCAGTTCGCCGTGGATCCGGTCAGGCGGTGTGCTCATGTCTCATGCGGATCGCCGGTTTCTGCATCAAAAAGGCCCGCCGGGCGGTGCGGGGCGGAAGACGGTCCATCTTCATCCTGTGCGGGAGCGGGCTTTCCGGCTCCTCCTGCCTTGTCGAAGAGATCCGGGCGGAATGTCCGGCCGGCGATGGCCAGCCCGGTTTCGCAGAAGCGGACGTCGCCCCATCGCGCCATCTGACGATAAAGCCACCGGCCATGGCTCCGGTCAGGACGGTTGGCGTCCGCACCGGCGAAGATCATGAAGCCCTCGATGGCCCGGAATCGTCCGGGAGCGACTTCCATGCGACCCGTTATCCCCGCCATGAGATCGTCCGACGGCACGCCGAGATGTTGCGGCAAGGCCAGCAAATCCGCGAGAGCGCGATGATGGGCCGGATCAGCGCACCAGAGCGCGGCCTGGCCGAGGGCGTCGATGAGCCGGGACAGGGTTTCCGGGCGGTCCCTTGCAAACGCGGCGGAGACGCCGAGCACCTTTTCCGGGCCGCGTCGCCAGATCTCCGCCTTGCTGGTGACGATCTGCCCGACACCGCGCCTGACGGCCACCGTGCTCCAGGGTTCGCCGACGCAGAAGCCGTCGATCTCCCCGGCGGCGAGGGCGGCGGGCACAAGTGACGGCGGGACGACGGTGATCTCGACGTCCCGGTCCGGTTCGATCCCGGACGCGGCAAGCCAGTACCGCAGGTCGTAATTGTGGCTCGAATACCGATGGACGACAGCAAGACGGGCATGGCTGCGCCCCGCCTGCGCCCGCCGGCCAAGGGCTGATTTCAGTGCGGCCCCCGCCGCTGCAGGTCCATGCGGATCGTCGCCAGCCGTATCGGCCATCGCCTGGGCGAGGGCGGTGGAGACAGTGACGGCATTGCCGCCGAGCGCCAGCACCATCGGCGCGATCATCGGAACGGCAAGCGGGCCAATGCCCAGATTGGCCGCGATCGGCATCGGCGCCAGCATGTGTGCGGCGTCGAACTGGCCGACCCCCATCCGGTCGCGGATCGTCGCCCAGGAGGTTTCCCGGAAGAGGGTGAGATCGAGACCGCGTTCCTCGGCAAAGCCGAGCTTCGCGGCAACCAGCAGCACGGCGCTGTCGAGCAGCGGCAGATAGCCGAGGCGCACGCACTCAAGCTTCGTCACGGGCATCTCCCAACAGCGAATAGGCGCTGACGAGGCCTTGGGCGACGTCGGCGATCTTCCGGTTCTCGTTCATCGCCGTTCGACGCAGGAGCGCGTAAGCTGCAGGCTCGTCCAGCTTCTTCAGTTTCATCAGGATGCCTTTGGCGCGTTCGATCACCTTGCGCTCGGCCAGTTCCGAACGCGCTTCCGCCAGTTCGCTGGACAGCCGGGAGAAGGCATTGAAGCGCGAGATCGCCATGTCGAGGATCGGCTTGACGCGCTCCTTCCTGAGCCCGTCGACGATGTAGGCCGAGACGCCGGCATCGACGGCCGCCTCGATCGCGCCTGCGTCGGAGCGGTCGACGAACATCGCCACCGGCTTCTTCACCGAGCGGGAGACTTGGAAGAAATGTTCCAACTGGTCCCGGTTGGGGTTTTCCAGGTCCACGACGATCACGTCCGGCTGAACCGTCTCGATGCGTTTCACCAGGCCAAGAATTTCCCTGACGACGGCGACCCGCCGATGTCCGGCCTCGCGCAGTCCCGCCTCGATGATCGCGGCACGAACGGCATTTTCGTCGAAGACCAGGATGGAGAGATCGGCGTCCATGCCGCGCAGTGTGCGCACACAGGATTTTTCCGCAATGCAATATTTTCGATGGCCTGTACCGCGGGGCGACTGGAACGTCGCTTTGCGCGGCCTGCCGATCAATCATTTGCTCTCGGCTGCGATGGAAGAAGCTGCCGCCATCATGTCGTGAAGGCCCGCCGCAATCCCGCTGGACAAGTCCACCGTCGCGATGGCCTGGCGCGCAATCGCGAGCCGGTGGCGTCGAGCACGAAGGAGGTTCATTCGCCACCATGACCGTGCCATGTTCTTCGCCGACAAGTTTCGCGCCGGGATCGGGGATCAGGATCGCGGTCTTCGCCCGAGGGAACCAATCGCCGACAGTATGCTGACGTTCAGTCGAACCCTCCTTGGACATCTGACGATCGCCCTGGCGGTCGCCTTCGCCATGTTCGCGGCGCCTCAGGGGCCGTCGGCTTCGCACGACCCGGTCACCACGCTGCACGCCACCCTTGATGACCACGGCCACTCGCATGATGGCGAGCCGCTCGCCGACGCATCCGGGCACGGCGATCACGAGCACAAGCACAACCCGTTCGACCATTCCCACGACAAGCCCGGAACGTTGCCCCGGTTCGACGCGCCCGTGCCGCCCGGTGCCGTGCAGCATGCTCTGCTCCGTCAGGATCGAGGCCTGGAGGGCGAAGCTTCCACCCTCGACCGACCGCCGAGACCGTCCGTCACCGCGTGATGAGACGCCGTCTCCGCGACGGCATGGCACCTTACGGACAATCGGAACCAACCATGCAAGACCCTTCCGTCGAAGGTCGTCTCGAGTCGCGCCACGCGATCCGGTCGACGCTTCGCACCCCCATGCTCGCGCTTCTCCTGGCGACGACATGGGGCACGACAGCTCTCGCACACGGCGTTGCCGCCGGCGATCAGGGCTACATCCAGGAGATCACCGGGGTGAACCTCATCGCCTTCATGTATCTCGGCGCCAAACACATGGCGACGGGCTACGACCACATCCTGTTCCTGCTCGGGGTGATCTTCTTCCTCTACCGGATGAAGGACATCGGCATCTATGTGACCCTTTTCGCGATCGGTCACTCCACGACGATGCTTCTCGGCGTCTATTTCGACGTCGGGATCAACAGCTACATCATCGACGCGATCATCGGCCTGTCGGTCGTCTACAAGGCGCTCGACAACATGGGGGCATTCCAGCGGTGGTTCGGCTTCCAGCCGAACACCAAGGCCGCGGCCCTGATCTTCGGCTTCTTCCACGGGTTCGGTCTGTCGACCAAGATCCTCGAATACGACATCTCGCCGGACGGCCTGGTGCCGAACCTCCTCGCCTTCAATGTCGGCGTCGAGATCGGCCAGCTCCTCGCCCTCGGCGCGATCCTCATCGTCATGGGCTTCTGGCGCAGGACCCCCAGCTTCTTCCGCCACGCCTACACCGCCAACGTCGTCATGATGGCCGCCGGCTTCGTGCTCTTCGGCTACCAGGTCGCCGGCTATCTCGTCACCTGACGACCCCTCAACGCAAGGATATCGACACATGTACAATACCGACATGCCCACCCGCGCCGAGCTTCCTTCCACGCGGAAGCTGGTGCGCTCGACCGTCATCGCGGCTGTCTCCGCCACTGCGATCCTGGTCGCCGTCGTGCTCCCGGCCGAGTACGGGATCGATCCGACCGGGGTCGGATCGGCGCTGAACCTCACGGAGATGGGCGAGATCAAGACCCAGCTCGCGGCAGAAGCCGAAGCCGATGCCGCGAGGGACGCGGCCGCCCGCGCTGCCCCGCCAACCGGTGCCGACGCCACGCCGCTTCCGCCTGCCGCCGTCGGCGTGGTGCCGCCGCCCGTCGCCCCGCTGGCCCCGCCCGCGCCACCGGCACCGCCCGCCCCGGAGCGGCAGTCCAGCCTGTTCGGCGCGATCGGCGGTCTCTTCGTCTCGTCGGCCGTCGCTCAGGAGATGCGCCAGGACGAGATGACCATCACGCTCGCGCCCGGGGAGGGCGCTGAGATCAAGCTGGCCATGCAGGAGGGCGAGATCGCCTCCTTCGCCTGGGTCGTTTCGGAAGGCGGTGCGGTCAACTACGACACCCATGGCGACGGCGGCGGACAGAACATCTCCTACGAGAAGGGGCGCTCGGTCTCTTCCGACGAGGGGACCATCCAGGCGGCCTTCACCGGCAACCATGGTTGGTTCTGGCGCAACCGCGGCGATGCGCCGGTGTCCCTGACGCTGCGCACGAGCGGCACCTACACCGCCTTCGATCGCAAGGTCTGACGAGACCTTCCAGTCACCGCCGACCGATGGTTTCGTGCCGTCGGTCGGCACCTTCTTCCGGCTGGGCAGCCGCAACGCCGGGGTCGAGGTAACGCAACCATGCTGACCGTCCTGCGCCATCGCACCTATCGCCATCTCTTCGCAGCGCAGGTTCTGTCGCTGATCGGGACCGGCCTGACGACGGTGACGCTGGGGCTGCTGGCCTACGACCTTGCCGGCGCGAACGCCGGCGCGGTGCTCGGGACGGCGCTTGCGATCAAGATGATTGCCTATGTGGGTGTCTCGCAGTTCGCCGGGGTCCTGACGGGTTACCTGCCGCGGCGGACGCTGCTCGTCGGCCTCGACCTCGCCAGGGCGGCCTTCGTGCTCGTCCTGCCCTTCGTCACCGAGATCTGGCAGGTCTACGCCCTCGTCTTCGCGTTCCAGTCGATGTCGGCGCTGTTCACGCCGACCTTCCAGGGCACGATCCCCGACATCCTGCCGGACGAGAGGGAATACACGAACGCCCTGTCCCTCTCGCGGCTTGCCTACGACCTCGAGACACTCTTCAGCCCGCTGCTGGCGGGTCTTCTGCTCACAGTAATCTCCTTCCACTGGCTGTTTCTCGGCACGGTCTTCGGCTTCCTCGCATCCGCGGCGCTGGTCGTCTCGGTCGCGCTTCCGGTCGCCAAGGCGGCCAGCGGCGGTCGGTTCGTCGACAAGTTGACCCGGGGTATCCGCGTCTACCTCGCGACACCGCGCCTGCGCGGTCTCCTGGCCGTGTCCTTCGCGGCCTCGTCGGGCGGGGCGATGGTGATCGTCAACACTGTCGTCGTCGTGCGCGCCGATCTCGGCGGCACCAACGACGACGTGGCCTTCCTCTTCGCCGCCTACGGCCTGGGCTCGATGGCGGTCGCCATCCTGCTCTCTCGGCTTCTCGACCGGGCTCCCGCCCGCACAGTCATGCTGACTGGTGCGAGCGCCATGGCGGGCCTCCTCATTATCGCCAGCACGAGCCCTGGATGGACGGGCAGCCTCATCCTGTGGGCGCTGCTCGGTGCGGCCGCGTCGGCGATCGGCACGCCCGGGGGGCTGCTCCTGCGCCGCTCCTCCGATGCCGACAGCCGGCCCGCCGTCTTCGCCGCGCAATTCGCTCTCTCGCACGCCTGTTGGCTCGTCACCTATCCAGCCGCCGGCTGGCTTGGCGCGACGATCGGCCTTGGTCCGACCTTCCTGGTCATGGCTGCTGGAGCGGCTGCGGGCGCCGCAGTCGCGCTGGTCTTCTGGCCGGCGAACGATCCGGTCGAGGTCGAGCACGTCCATCAGGCGTTCACGCACGAAACACTCCATGTCCACGACGATCACCACCGGCACCAACACGAAGGCTGGGAGGGTCCGGAGCCACACCGCCATCCGCATCGCCACCAGCCGATCCGCCATCGGCACGCTCTGGTGATCGACGACCACCACGCGACCTGGCCGACCGGCACCGCCGGCGGGTGACCCGTCGGCTTCCCGGGATCACGAGTTGGTTTCAGGCGTACGGAGATCGTCGCGTCGGGCCAGGCGCGTCCCACGAGGGCAGGGGTCTGAGAATGGACGCCTCTTCGAGTTCATGATATCCACAGCGCGATGATGTTTCTCCGATCCCATGCTCGCACGCCTGCTCGGCTGCTGACTGCTCTCGCGGTCATGCTGAGCATGCTGTTCGCATCCGTCGGGTCGGTCGGGGCGGAAACCCCCATCATGTCGTCGCAGCCCCTCGCCATGGCGATGATCGCTGAGGCGGATATGGCCGGCGAACCCGGGCATGCGCACGATGGCCACCATGCGCCCGCGAAAGCCCATGATCACAAGGCCGCCGGCGCAAGTGACTGTGCGACGCACTGCCTGACGGCAGTCCCGCAGGCCGTCGGGCCGACCGACGCCATGCCGGTCAGCCGCAATCTGTCCTATCCGATCCTCACGACGGATCTGACCGGACAGTCCGGCCCCACCACCGAGCGTCCTCCTCGAATCTGATCGTCCGGGGCTTTTCCCAGCCTTATTGCGTCTTCCGGCCATCCGTTGGTCGCAAGCGTGGACGTCAGGAATTCGCCCACGGCGAAGCCTGATCCTCTTCCTCCATGACCGGTTCCGCGAGGCGCATCTCGCGGCGAACGGCATGGCGTTCAGGTTCAACAATGAGATTCTCCATCATTGCCGGCATCCTGCCCGGCCTGCTTCTGGCGGGCTGTGCGGACGCTGCTCGGGGTCTGCCCGAAACGACCGTATTCCCGTCGCCTGATGAACCGAGCATCCCTGGCGGAACACTTGGCCAAGCTTCCGTCGTCGGTGCCTATACTCATCGCACTGTCCGCGAGCCGGATGGTTGGCGCGGTACCGGCGTGGACATATCCCCCGTTGCCGGCCGGGAGCCGGCACGATGAGGGCGCTGTTCAGGGTGAGCAGCGTCCTTCTCCTGCCGCTGATCATGTCCGGCTGCGTTGCGGCGTCGGAGACATTCGAGCCGGATCTCGGCTTCGATGTCGTGTCGGCAGACGCCGGACGGCGCCTGGGAAAGCAGACGGTCTGGGTCCAGGATCAGGCGCAGGCTGCGGCGGCCAACGAGCGGGTCCGGAACCTGCTCGCAGCGAAATATATCGGCGCCGACGCGGCCGTGCAGGTCGCGCTTCTCAGCAACAAGACGTTGCAGGCGGACTATGCAGAGGTCGGATTGTCGGTTGCCGAGCTCTGGCAGGAGGGGCTCGCCGTCAATCCGAGGCTTTCGCTCTCCTACAGCGGGATTGGTGTCGGACGGACGATCGAGGGGCTGATCGCCGCCAACATCATCCGGATGATGACCCGGGAGCGGCGCCTCGACGTCGCCGAGGTCCGGGTCCTCCAGGCGCAGTTGCGGGCCGTCGACGCAACGCTGGCGCTTGCGGCCAGAACGCGTGAGGCATGGATCGAGGCTGTCGCGGCCTGGGAGACGGTCGCCTATCTGAACCGTGCGAAACTCGCCGCGGACGCTGCCGCGGAACTGGCCAGCGAACTGGGCCGGACCGGAGCGATGCCGAAGGTCGAGCAGGCCCGCGAACAGGCCTTCTATGCCGAGCTCACCGGGCGGACGGCCGAAGCGCGACTGGCCGCGCAACTGGCCAAGGAGAAGCTCTACCGGGTGATGGGCGTATGGGGGAAGAATCTCGATTTCGAGGTTCCGAACGCATTGCCCGCACTGCCCGGCACGCTGAAGGGCTTCAAGGCCATCGAGGCCGAAGCCCTTCGCAACCGGGTCGACCTTCAGGTCGCGCGTCTCGAACTCGAGGCGCTGGCGCGGTCCTACGGCCTGACGAAGGCCACGCGATATGTGTCCGACCTCGAACTGGCCGCTGGCGTGGAAGTCGAACGCGAGGTCGAGGAACGCGAGGACGGATCCGAAGCGGCAAGCAACGTCGTGTCCGCATCCGTAGAGGTGGGGCTCGAAATCCCGATCTTCGACAGTGGGCAGGCCCGGCTTCGAAAGGCGGAATTCCAGTACCTGAAGGCGGCCAACCAGCTGGCGGCCAAGGCCGTCGACATCCGGTCGCAGGCACGCGCTGCCTATAAGGCCTATCGCGGCCGCAGCGAGATCGCCCGCCACTACCGCTCCCGCGTCGTGCCATTGCGGACGACGATAGAGAAGGAAGCTCTTCTCACCTACAACGGGATGATCACGAGCACCTTCGATCTCCTCGCCGATACGCGGGCGAAGCTCGACGCAATCCTGCTCTCCCTCAACGCAAAGCGCGAATTCCACCTCGCTGACGCCGCTCTCACCGCGGCCGTCTACGGCGGTGGCGAAGATGCATCCGAAGCCGCTGGTGGCGCCGAGATGGCGTCCGCCTCCGGCGACGATTGATCGAAAGGATCCGAACGATGGTTTCGAGACGACAATTCATCGGGGCCGGAGCGGCTCTTGCAGGCGTCGCCGCCTGGTCGAAGACGTCGGCCATGGGGCTTCCGGAAGCGCCGATCATGGAAACGGCGGCCACCCAGCCGCCGCTGATGCCGACGGCCGGGCCGGACTACAATCCCGTGGTGACGCTGAACGGCTGGTCGCTGCCCTTTCGCATGAACAACGGGGTCAAGGAGTTCCACCTCGTTGCCGAACCGGTGGAGCGGGAGATGGGCGAGGGCATGACCGCCTATCTGTGGGGCTACAACGGCCAGGCGCCGGGACCGACCATCGAATGCGTCGAAGGCGACCGGGTGCGGATCTTCGTATCGAACCGGTTGAAGGAGCACACGACCGTTCACTGGCACGGCGTCATCCTGCCCTGCGGCATGGACGGCGTGACCGGCCTGACCCAGCCGGGAATCCCGCCGGGCAAGACGTTTGTCTACGAGTTCGACGCCGTGAAGAGCGGAACCTTCATGTACCATCCGCATGGCGACGAGATGGTCCAGATGGCCATGGGGATGATGGGCATGTTCATCATCCATCCGAAGGACCCGACCTTCATGCCGGTCGATCGGGACTTCGTTTTCATGCTGTCGGCCTACGACATCGATCCCGGCGCGTATCTGCCGAAGGTCATGGAGATGACCGACTTCAATCTGTGGGCGATCAACGCCCGGGTTTTCCCGGATGTTGCACCTCTCGTCGCGGCGACCGGCGACCGGGTCCGGGTCCGGGTCGGCAACCTGACCATGACCAATCATCCGATCCACATGCACGGTTACGACTTCGAGGTGACCTGCACGGACGGAGGATGGGTGAAGCCCGAGGCACGCTGGCCGGAGGTCTCGATCGACATTCCCGTGGGGGCGATGCGCGCCTACGAGTTCGACGCGGTCTATCCGGGCGACTGGGCCCTGCACTGCCACAAGTCGCACCACACGATGAACGCGATGGGGCACGACATCCCGACGCCGATGAATGCCAACAAGGCCAGGGTTGCGGCGAAGATCCGTCAGATCCAACCGGACTACATGCCGATGGGCGAAACCGGGATGGCCGAAATGGCCGAGATGGCGATGCCGCTGCCGGATAACACGATCCCGATGATGGCCGGCTGGGGGCAGTTCGGCGCCCTCGAAATGGGCGGCATGTTCACCGTGATGAAGGTTCGGGACGGGCTTGCTGCCGACGATTACGCCGATCCGGGCGATTACGAGTTTCCCGCCGGAACGGTGGCCTACGAATGGACCGGATTGCTCCCTGAAGCGCCTGTCGCGCCAACTGGCAGCGCCGACGGTGCCGCACTGCCCCACACGCCATCCGCCAGACGGGTCATGCCGGCCGGCGGCGGTCATTCCGGCCATTGAGGCCGGGACGTAAAGGACACCAACCACAATCAAAGAGGACCACTCATGCGCAAACTTACGATGCTGCTCTTCGCCGCAACCTTGCCGCTTGCCCCAGCCACCGCCCTGGCGGCCGGGAGCCATTCGGGCGGGCACCACGAGGAGATGATGCTCGGGAAGCCGGCGGAGCCTGCGGACGCGGGGCGAATCATTGCCGTGCGGATGCTGGAGACCGACGACGGCGCGATGCTGTTCGAGCCGTCGTCCATCGCGGTCAAGCGGGGCGAGACCGTGCTTCTGGAGATCCGCAACGATGGCGAGATCGAGCACGAATTCGTCATGGACGGGCACGAGATGATCCAGGAGCACAAAGTGCTCATGGAGAAGTTCCCGGAGATGGAGCACGCCGATCCGAACGCCGTGCGTCTGGAACCCGGCGAGAGCGGCCAGATCGCCTGGACCTTCACGAATGACGGCAGCTTCGAGTTCGCCTGCCTGATCCCCGGCCACTACGAATCGGGCATGCACGGTCCGCTGACCGTTGCCGCCGAATAGCCCCCCGACCGAACGATCCTCAGGAGAGAACCATGTCCAAATACGTGAAAACCCTCGTCTTGGCGCTCGTTGCGCTTCCCCTGGCTCTGCCGGCTCTTGCCGCCGATTACACCAAAGGCATCGTCCAGAAGGTCGATACCAAGGCCGGGAAGCTGACGATCCGGCATGAGGAACTGGCCAATCTCGACATGCCGGCCATGACGATGGTGTTCGTCGTCGCCGATCCGGCGATGCTGGAAACGGCAAAGGAAGGCCAGGCGATCGAGTTCGTGGCGGAACGGATCCGCGGCAAGTTGACCGTCGTCGAGATGAAATAGGCGCCTTTCCCGCCGGGCGGCGCCAACCGCTCGGCGGGAGCAGGTCCCGAACATCACCACCATCACCACAGGCCCGCCCCATGAAGTACTCGACCTTCGGTGCGATGATCGCGACCTCCACCATCGTGATGTTCGGACTGATGTATCTGAACACCTACAGCCTCGATCATATCCTCTTCAGCGAAACCCGGGCATGGATGGCGATCGTCATGGGGGCGGCGATGGCCGTCATCATGCTGGCCTTCATGCTCGGCATGTACCGGAACCGGACGACCAATATCGCGATCTTCGCCGCCGCGATCATCGCCTTCGCCGGCGCGGTCTATCACGTGCGCAGCCAGGACACGGTCGCGGACGTTGCCTGGATGAAGGCGATGATCCCGCATCATTCGATCGCTATTCTGACCAGCGAGCGTGCCAACATTTCCGATCCGCGCGTCCGCAAGCTCGCGGACGCGATCATCGAGGCGCAACGCCGGGAGATCGGAGAGATGAAGGCTCTGATCGCTGATCTCGAAAGGGAGTAAGCCCGCAATGACATGTCCGATCAGTCGCCGGAGCTTCCTGCTCGGATCGAGCGCGCTGCTTGCAACCAGCGGAATATCGAGCGCCTCCGCCGCCACGCGGCACCGTCTCGTCGCTGCCGTAGGCCAGGCGCAGATCGTGCCCGAAACATTCGCAGGCCCAACGCCAGTCTGGGCATTCAACGGGACCGCGCCAGGGCCGGTGTTGCGGGTGCGCGCAGGCGAACGCCTGGCCGTCGATGTCGAGAACGGCCTTGCTGAGCCGACCAGCGTGCACTGGCACGGCATCCGGATCGACAACGCGATGGATGGCGTGCCCGGGCTCACGCAGGCCGCGATCGCGCCGGGCGAGCAATTCTCCTACGATTTCGTCGCGCCGGATCCGGGGACCTACTGGTACCACTCCCACAATCGATCCTGGGAGCAGAATGCCCGCGGGCTTCACGGGGCGCTGATCGTCGAGGAGCCTGAGCCGTGGCGGGGTGCCGACCGCGACCTCGTTCTGGTCCTCGACGACTGGCGTCTCGCCCGGGACGGCGCCATCGCAGACGGCTTCGGCCAGATGATGGAATGGGCACATGGCGGCCGCATCGGCAACACGCCGACGGTCAATGGGCGCCTCGGCTCAAAGGTCGCCGTCCGGCCGAACGAGCGGGTCCGGGTGCGCCTGATCAATGCGGCCAATGCCCGGATCATGGAGATCGCCTTTGCGGATCTGCCGGTGCACCTCCTGGCGCTCGACGGCATGCCGACGACGATCGAAGCGCTAAGCGGAACCATCCAGCTTGCCCCCGCACAAAGGGCCGACCTCCTCGTCGACTTTGCCGGAGCGGATGGAGACACGATCCCGCTGTCGCTGCAGACGCGGGATGGGCCCTTCGAGATGGCCACGTTCGCGCTTCAAGGGGAACCCGTGCGATCGCGATATCCCGACCCCGTCGGGCTGCCGCTGTCCGGCCCGGCCGCTCTGCCCGAATTGTCGGACGCCTTCAGAACCGAACTGGTGATGGAGGGCGGCGCCATGGGCAGCATGCAGGGCGCCACGCATCAGGGCCGCTGGATGGACATGCGCGAACTCGTCTCGAAGAGCCGGGTCTGGTCGTTCAATGGGGTGGCAGGCGACATGGACGAACCGCTCGCGAGTGTGGAGCGCGGCCGTCCGATCGTCTTCACCCTGCGCAACGCCACCCGATGGCCCCATGCGATGCATGTCCACGGCCATCACTTCCGTGTCGTCTCCCGCGACGGCAAGCCCGTTGCGAACCCGGTCCTGCGCGACACCGAGCTGATGATGCCCGACGAGACGATCGAGATCGCCTTCATCGCCGACAATCCGGGGAAATGGCTGCTCCACTGCCACATGCTGGAGCATGCCGCCGGCGGCATGATGACCTGGTTCGACGTGACATGAGGAGACGTCGATGAGGGCATCGAAAGCGACCATCTCGGCCATCGCCGGCGCGCTCGCAATCGGCGTGTTCCTTGTCTGGTGGGCCTTGTCCGAGGGAACGCCATCCGACGCGCATATCGTGGCCGTGACAGTTCCTCAGCTCTCCGTCCGGGCGGAGCGTGGACAGGAACTCTTCGCCGCGAACTGTGCTGCCTGTCACGGGCAGAACGCCGGCGGCACCGAACAGGGGCCGCCGCTGATCCATCGGATCTACGAGCCGAACCACCATGGCGACCAGGCATTCCTGATCGCCGCGACCCAGGGCGTTCGTGCCCACCACTGGGGCTTCGGAAACATGCCGCCTGTCGGGGGCGTGAGCGAGCGCCAGGTCGCCGATATCGTTGCCTATGTTCGCGAGGTCCAGAAGGCCAACGGCATCTTCTGAACTCCCCACGATCACCGTCGCAGGTATTTCACCAGCGCCGCGATCACCAGCACGAAGACCACAAGGACCAGAATGCCCCAGAGTCCCATGCCAAAGGGCATCCATCCCATATCGCCAGAGTGTTCGCCCATCATCGTTGTTCTCCTTGCTAAAGGTGGCTTTTCCGTCGGGTAGTCTTGCGAGCCAACGTCGGAGTTCTTGTCGAAGACGAGGAGCGTCCCCGAACCTTGTCCGCAGTGTTGGCACATGGTTGGAACGAGGAGGCTTCAGCCTCCCCAGATCATGCGCAGGGGCATCCACAGGCCCATGCCGATCATGACGAGGTTCTCGGTCAGCGACACGAAGCCCAGGGGCACGTTCGAGCCGCCGCCGACGCAGGCGCATTTGAGTTCGCGCTTCTGCACATAGACCGCATAGGAGACCGACACGGCGCCGATCGTCCCGATGACCAGCGCGATCGGCGCCGACAGCCAGGTGAGGGTGCCGGCGATCATCAGCACGCCGGCCAGCGTCTCGCCGAACGGGTAGATCTTGCCGTAGCGCACCCATCGCTTGGCCAGAAGGTCGTAGTTCAGGAACATGGTCGAGAAGCTCTCGATGTCCTGCAGCTTCTGGATGCCGAGCAGGCACATGGAGATGGCGAAGAACCACTCGATCGCCCGCACGGTGAAGATCGTCTCATAGGCAGCGAAGGAGACCGCGAGCGCCATCAGGAAGGCGACCGAGAAGATGGCGATCACCGGCTGGTAGGTGGTCTCGTCCTCCGACTGGACCGACTTGCCGAAATGTTCGCGCAGGTCCGTATAGCCGCCGACGCGATCGCCGCCGATGAAGGTCTGGGGTGTCGTCTCGACGCCATGTTTTGCCTTGAAGGCGTCGGTCTCCACGCGGGTGGTCAGCCAGTTGTCGTCGACCGCGAACCCTTCGCGCTCGAGAAGGTCCTTCGACTTCAGCCCGTAGGGGCAGACATGCTCGTCCATGACCATCCGGTAGAGGACGGCCGTCTTCCGTGTTGGTGAAGGCAATATCGTACTCATGCCGCTTCTCCTGCAACGATGGTCAGCGAACACTCGTTCGTTCGCCGATCGTCGTTATTAGATGGAGATTCCAGCTACTGGAAGGTCAAGGCGGGATCGGCAATCCGCACATGAGGCGTGTCGTAATTCAAAGCACTCGCCTCCGGAGACGCGGCGATACACAGCGATCAGGCACTGGATCAGCGTTGAGACGAACTCGGCGTCAGATCGCCAGTCCGCGTCTCCTGGCGTCCGTTTTTCGGAATGCCCTACGCAGCGGTGCCGAGCGCACTTCGTACAACGACGTTCGCTCCAACGGGAACACGATCTTCCAGATCGATGACGTCCTGGTTGAACATACGAATGCAGCCTGACGACACTGATCGGCCGATCGTTGAGGGCTCGTTGGTACCGTGAATCCGGTAGTAAGTGTCCCGGCCACCGCGATAGAGATAGAGAGCGCGGGCTCCCAACGGGTTGCCGAGCCCGCCCTCAAGGCCGCTCGCGTAGGGGCCGAACCGTTCGGGCTCACGCTTCAGCATGTTGGGTGTCGGCGTCCAGCCCGGCCACTCAGCCTTGCGGGCGATTGTCGCGTTGCCAGTAAACGCGAAGCCGGCTTTGCCGACGCCGACACGGTAGCGCATGGCCTTGCCGTTTTCCTCGACGAGATAGAGGAAATGCGCGGCCGGATCGACGACGATGGTGCCCGGAGCTTCGGAGCCGGCGAAATCAACGATCTGGCGCCGGTTTTCATCGGTAAGATGGGCAGCGGGAATGGCCGGGATGGTGCGGCCACTGTCCTCGAAGGTGGCATATCGCGGATCGCCGATCAGGCTCGGCGCAGCGTAACCGAGCACGGTCCGGGGCAGTTCGCCGACAGACGAGCAACCCGCCATCGTAAGCAGAGCCGCGGCCAGCAGGCCTGTGCGGTGAGCGTTCCTCAAAGTCATGTCAGTCCCATTCCGCCTTGGCTCTATCGATACCCGCCGCGATTGTTTCGCGCGAGATCTCTCCGAAATGCAGCGAACGGAGCGTTCCGGTCGCGTCGAGAAACAACGTGGCGGGGTAGCCGGACACGCCGTAATGCTGTGCGAGCGCATACCCTTGATCGAGTACGATATGGTCGATTTCGAGGTCGGCTCCGGCAAGGAACCGAGACACGGTTTGCGCGCTTTCACCCTGATTGGCGAAGACGAACACCGCATCAGCTCGGTTTGCAGCCATTGTCGCCATCATCGGCATTTCGCGGCGGCATGGTGGGCACCAGGAGGCCCAGAGGTTGAGCACGATCGGCCTCGCTCCGAAATCGGCCAGTGAGCGGTCCGGACCGTCCAGCATGGCAAAGCTCTCGCTGGGAGCCGCGATTGCCTTCGTGCTCGCGACCAGCTGCCAGGCAATGTTCCAGGCAACGAAAGCGCCGGCGAGCGCGCCGATCGACCAGACCCGGAGACGAACGTCCCGAAACACGTAGAGGGTGTAGAGAAGGGCAACCGCAAGCCCGGCCAACCCTGCGAAACCACCTTCCCAGATGCTGAAAACGCGGAGCGGCTCCGGTGCAAAGGTCTCCCAGTGAAGGACGACATGCCCCAGCCGGGCAGCGATGATCCCAATCGGCACGACCGTCAGCGACCAGTTGCCCAGCCGCTCGTCGACACGTCCTGTCAGAATGGCAGCGACGCCCAGAAACACGACAATTGCCACGATGGCCGCAAGACGGTCTCCGGCGAAGACGAGGGGACCCAGCGTCAGGGCAGCCAACTCAGTTGCCCTCCGTAAGACGGATGCGCTCGATGAAGGCCTCGGCGGGAATCTCGCCTACGATCCGCGATCCCGGTATCTCCAAGCCTTCATGGTCAACGAACAACATGGTCGGCGGCCCGACAACCGCCAGTTCCGACATCAGTGCGGCTGACCCGGGGCGCTCGTCCGTGACGTCAACCTTCAGGAGCCGATAGCCGACGAGCCGCGCCTGCACCCTCTCATCCTCGAACACCTCGCGCTCGAGAACATCGCAACTGACACACCAATCGGCGGTGAAATACAGGAGTGTAGGCTTGTCTCCAGAGGTAATGGCATCGGCCACCTCCATGGGCGCATCAACCTTCTCGAAAGGGAGCTTCGCGGTGCCGCGCGCACCCCCGTTCGCGGTCAAGGGTGCGAGTGGGCGCAGGGGATCGTCGGCATTCGCGACCGCACCGACGGCAAGCGTGCCTCCATAGATGAGGGACAGCACGCCCACCGTCCGTCCGATTCGCTGAAGCGGACCCCGGGGGGCGCTCCGACCTCCAAGCCCGCCCAACTCGAAACCGACGCCGATCAGCAGCGCGGCCCAGAGCCACAAAGCCACGAAAGGCGGCAGAATGCGCGCGATCATCCAGATGGCGAGCACCAGGAAGGCGATGCCGAAGGCGCGAGTGACCGTCTGCATCCAGGGTCCGGATCTGGGCATGATACCCGCACCGAAGGTGCCGAATGCGACGAGCGGCGCGCCTTGTCCGAGGCCGAGGGCGAAGAGCGCAGCGGCACCGAGACTGATCTCGCCTGTCTGACCGATATAGATGAGCGCGCCCGCGAGGGGTGCCGTGACACAAGGACCAACGATGAGCGCTGACGTGAAGCCAAGCGCTGCCGTCGACCTGATTCCGCTACGCCCGGCCGTGACGCCGGCAACGGCACTGGTCCAGGCACTCGGCAGCCGCAACTCGAACAGGCCGAACATCGACAGGGCCAGAATGAGGAAGACCAGCGACACGACGAGGATTGCTGGCGTCGACTGCAAGGCCATCTGGAGATTCTGGCCGGACCAGGCCGCAGCGACGCCCAGCAGGCCAAAGGCCGTTGCCATGGCCAGCACATAGACTGCGGAATGCAGGAGCCCGTGCCTGGTCGAGGTGCGGCCTTCTTGCCGGCCGAGCTGCCCCGCCAGGATCGGATACATCGGGAAGACGCATGGGGTAAAAGCGAGGCCGAGGCCGAGCAGGAAGAATGTACCAATGGCCCAACTCGCCCCGCCATCGTTTAGGAGAGATGCGACGAGACCTCCGGACGCGGCGTCCACCTGAATCCCTGTGCCCGGTGCCGGGTTCGTCGCGGGCAGATTGCTCTTCGCCGTGCCGGCGGGACCGCTGGCTGCATCGAAGGCATTGCGGAAGCTGGAAGGCGTCAACGTCCGCCGTTCGCCTCCACCATTGGTTGGGCGTGCCAGACGCTGCCCCGGTGCGCCTCGCCCGCTTTGCGCCGCCAGTTCGATCGTCCGCGTGACTGGCCGGTAGCAGATACCGTTCTCTTGGCACCCCTGGAAGGAAACCGCGACCTCGCTGGTCCCGGTTGGCACCGAAGCGAGCGTCGCGGTCGCCGCATCGTGGAAGACCTCCATGACGCCGAAACTTGGATCGTTCTTCGGCTCGCCACGGGGTATGTCGAGCTCTACGGTTTCCCCGGCCGGCGTCGCGGCCGCAATCCTGTCCCGATAGAGATAGTAGCCACCTGCGATCGCCCAGTTGAGGTCAACTCCGCCCGTGGCAGTCGCCGTGCTGGTCAGAGCGAAGGCCTGATCGACGGGGAGCGGTTCCGACTGGGCGGTGGCTGCTTTCGGGGTTCCGGCGGTGACCGCAAAAGCAACCGCGGCCAGGACACGTGTGATCGCCATCATTCTCTCCGGTCGACTTCTCGGACCGGCTGGTCGGACGCTCAGCTTAAGGCAGACTTAAGTCGGGTCGGCCGGTGCATCCTTTTCGCTCGTCGTCAGTTTGCCGAGCGGAAACATACATGGAGAACGCCGATGGCTACCGAGCTTTCGATCATCGAGACCCTGACCGATACCGCAGTCGACAGCGCCCTCGGTTACGAAACAGCATCCGAGTTAGCTGATAACGCCGGGTTGAAACAGACACTTCGGGAGCAGGCGGGGAAGCGGCGCGACACCGTCCGCATGTTGAATGCCGAGATTGTGCGACTGGGTGGCGAACCCCGAGAGAGTGGCAGCACAATGGGCGCTGCGCATCGTGCCTTCACCAGCTTGGCTGATGCCTTCGAAGACAGCAATGAAGCGGCCGCCGAACGGGTGGAAGAAGGCGAGGATTACATCGAACAGAAGTTCCGAGCGGCTTTGGACCATCAGGACCTCACGGCCGAGGCGCGCGTTGTGATTCAGCGCGCGCATGACGAGATCAGCAAGGGCGAACGCATCACTGATGTCTTGAAGAAGCGGTTTGCCTGAGGCTCCCGTAGCGAAGTCGGCTCGGCGGTTCTTAGGGACTGCCGAGCCGCTTCTCGGGGGCACACTGCGGCTGAAGGATCTCCGGAGTATCGATGTTCAGTGGACGCCCCTTCGCGCAACGCTCCCGTCCCGTGTCGCCAGCTTCCGCAAGCCAGCCCGAATGTTCGCATGAGATATGGAAGAGCCCAGTTCGGCTTGTCGGGGGAAGCGAAATTGCTTCCAATCTGCTCCTGTCTGCCCGATGGTAGGTCGTGTCCCCATCCGTGGTGTAGCTCGGCGGTAGCGTCGTCGATCTCGTCCGCGCCTTTCATCGCGCTGTAGGACGGATCGGCGGCGCGGTGGTCACCAGCGGTTTCCGGTTAGGCTTGGGTTGCGACATCCAACCCGGACCGGAGATCCCCTGATGACCAACGACATGATGGGCCTGCGCAGCCTTCTGGAGAAGACCCCTGATGCCGATCTGCTGCGCGAGATGATCGGCTTTGCCGCCGAGCGGTTGATGGAACTGGAGGTCGGTGCCGCGACCGGCGCCGGCTATGGCGAGAAGAGTGCCGAGCGCCTCGCCCAGCGCAATGGCTACCGCGACAGGGATTGGCAGACGAGAGCCGGCACAGTCGAGTTGCGCATTCCGAAGCTGCGCAGGGGCAGCTACTTTCCCGGCTTTCTGGAGCCACGGCGCATGGCCGAGAAGGCCCTGACGGCTGTCATTCAAGAGGCCTATGTCCAGGGCATCTCGACGCGCTCGGTCGACGACCTGGTCAAGGCGATGGGCATGACCGGCATCTCCAAGAGCCAGGTGTCGAGGCTGTGTGAAGAGATCGACGGCAAGGTAAAAGCCTTTCTGGAGCGGCCGATCGAAGGCGATTGGCCCTATCTCTGGATCGACGCGACCTACCTCAAGGTCCGCCGCGGCGGCCGCATCGTCTCGGTTGCCGTGATCATCGCCGTCGGCGCCGTCGGCGTCAACGCGGATGGCCGGCGTGAGGTTCTCGGCATGGAGATCGGCACCTCGGAAGCCGAGCCGATCTGGACCGAGTTCCTGAGAAAGCTGACCCGACGCGGCCTGCGCGGCGTGAGGCTCGTCGTGTCCGACGCTCACGAGGGCATCAAAGCCGCGGTCACCAAGGTGCTAACGGCAACATGGCAGCGCTGCCGCGTGGGGCTGTTGAAGAAGTCGGCTTTTGAAGCATCGCAGGACACGAAGATCCGGCCTGTCCGACTGGAGCTCGGCGGCGCCTTGAAAGAGATCGGCGGAATGGGGAAGCCAGATTGCGTTTGGT
>NZ_JACSGS010000022.1:0-48006 GCF_014334315.1 Aurantimonas sp. DM33-3
AAGACGCGGGAAAGTCGGTCGCCGCCAGGTCTGCAAATCGCAAGTTGTCCATTGAGACCACCTTCTTCACAACGCACCACAAAAAGCCCCTCGCGCTCCACAGCCGAGGGGCTTTTTGCGTTCAGGGGCTATGAAGTGAGGGGAGGCGGACGTTGATGGAAACGCATGAGTTCGGAGCCGAGGGCGTTCGCGCCGTCATCCGTGACGCAGGGGCCGAACTGGTCAGCCTGCGCGACGCGGCGGGGGAGGAACTCCTCTGGCAGGGCGGCCCCGAATGGCCGCGGCAGGCGCCGGTCCTGTTCCCCATTGTCGGCAAGCTCGCCGGCAACGTCCTGCGCAACGGCGGTGGGACGTACATACTCGGCCAGCATGGCTTTGCCCGGGATTGCCGCTTCACCTGGATCGAGCAATCGTCTCGGCGGTGCGTGCTCCGCCTTACCGACGACGCGGTGACCCAGCGCATCTATCCCTATCCCTTCGTCCTTGAACTCATCTACGAGGTGACCGAGGCGACCCTGGCTGTGACGACGCGGGTGAGCAATCCCGGTGAGGAGCCGCTGCCCTGCGGCGTCGGCGCGCATCCCGGGTTTCGCTGGCCGCTTGTCGACGGCGTGGCCAAGACGGACCACGCAATCCACTTCGACCGCCAGGAGACGGGCGTCGCCCTGTCGGTCAGCGATGCGCTGCTCGGCGCCGAAAAGCCGCTGCCTTTCGACGGCCGGAGGCTGCCCTTGTCGGAGGCGCTGTTTGCGCGGGACGCGCTGGTGATGCCGGATGTCGCCAGCCGCAGCGTGACCTACGCCGCGCAGGCGCCGGACGGTGAGATTGTCCGTTCGATCACCATCGGTTGGGAGGGCTACAAGGATCTCGGCATCTGGTCGCGATCCGGCGGTGCGCCGTTCGTGTGCATCGAGCCCTGGTTCTCGATGGCGAGCCCCGTCGGCTGGGATGGTGCCTTCATCGACAAGCCGGGGATCCTGGTCCTGCCGCCCAGGGCCAGCCGCGACTTCGTCTGGCGCGTGCACGTCGATGCGTAACATTCTGCGGTTTCGGAGATAGCCCGGACCCGTTAGCGGTCCGGGCCGCATTAGGACCGGGCGGCGTCCAGCGCGGCGACATGTATGGACTTTTGATACCGTGTGGTATGCGGTCAGGCGGGAACTGCGAAGAGGAGCATCCTTCACCGATGGCATTGTCACGGGATTCCGCCAGCCGGGTCGATCGGATCTGCCTCGCCATCCGGCGCGCGATCATCGAGCGCGCTCTGGCGCCGGGCGACAAGCTGCCAGAGGACGCGCTCGGCGAACGCTTCGGCGTCAGTCGTACCATCGCACGGCAGGCGCTGGGCCAACTGGCCGGCGAAGGGCTGGTCGATCTGCGGCGCAACCGGATCGCGGTGGTGGCGACGCCCACTTTCGAGGAGGCGCGGGACACGTTCGACATCCGTGTCGAGCTGGAGCGGCTGGTGGTCCGTCATCTGGCCGGCGCGCTCGGCCCCGAGCAGATCGCCGAGCTCAACGCCCATATCGCGGCGCAGGACAAGGCCGCCGGTGGCCCCGAGGCGGCGTCGATCCGGCTCGCGACGGATTTCCACGTGCTGCTGGCCCGGATGACCGGCAAGCCGATCCTCATCCGCTATGTCAGCGAGGTGGCCTATCGCAGCGGCCTGTCGCTCTCGGCCTATGGCCGCCCGCATTCGCCCGAATGCGCCGTCAACGAGCATCGCTCGCTGGTGGAGGCCCTGGCCAACGGCAATCGCGACGCGGCCATGCGGCTGATGGCCGGGCATCTGGAGGCCGTGGCCGACCGGGCGTTCCTGCCCGATGCCGACCGGGGCACGAAGAACCTCGTCGATATTCTGGCGCCCTACGTCGAGGACTGATGCGGTGCGTCCGCGTTTTTAGTCAGTCAACATTCGAACGCAGATGCTGGCCCGGCGGGCTCAATGGCGCGCGCGGTTGGAAAGGTCGTGCGGTCTCGTGCAGGCCGCGCCCACTCGTTTTCTATCCCCGAGGGCCATCGGCGCGGAGCAGATTGGCTTCGAAGTGGCGCCCCCCGGGTTAAGGCTCCCGGCATCCGGAGCGCCAACACTGAGCGCTGGTTCGCCCGTCGCCGGACCTCCCTGTGAGCAGGCGCCGGACGCTTCCCTGTCGCCATCGCGACGTTCGAGCCCGGAACCGCATCCTGGAGGTGCTTTCGCCGATCATTCCCAAAATCTGGAGAAAATCGCCCTGCGGGATTGCGCGCCGGGATAATTCGCATACACTTTGTGCTCTAAAGTGCATGCGAAAAATATAGGCATCTGCATGCCGACGGTAGAAGCAGGTGCCGCGGGACGTCACGCCATCCAGTTCGATCTCCAGGCCGGCCACGCGCCGGTGCGCTCCACCAACGAGACAGGGAAGACTTGCATGATCCGGACCCACATGATCGCCGCCGCCACCACCGCGCTCCTTCTGGTCGCCGGTCCGTCGCTCGCCGAAACGCTGACGGCGGGCGCCAATATCGGCAACGTGCCCTGGGAGTTCCAGGACGAGAATTCCGAGATCGTCGGCTTCGAGGTCGATCTTCTCAAGGAAGTCGCCGACCGCCTCGGCTATGACGAGGTCGACATCCAGAACGTGCCGTTCAACGGCCTCTTCTCCGCCGTCCAGTCCGGCCGCATCGACGTGGCGATCTCCTCGATCACCATCACCGACGAGCGGCTCCAGTCGGTGTCCTTCGCGCAGCCCTATTACGACAGCGACCAGTCGCTCTCGACCCGCGCCGATTCCGGCATCGCCGGCAGCGGCGACCTGAAGGGCAAGACCGTCGGCGTCGATACGGGCTCGACCGGCGACATCTACTCGACCGAGCGCGAGAGCGAGTGGGGCCTGGCCGGCATCAGCCGCTACGAGGGCCTGAGCCCGGCCATGCTCGATCTCGCGGCGGGGCGCATCGACGCCTATGTCTCCGACATTCCGGCGGTCGCCTACTATCTCAAGGACAAGCCCGAGATGAAGGTCGTTGAGCGGCTGGCCACGGGCGAGCAATATTCGATGATGTTCGCCAAGGACAGCGAACTGGCCGGCAAGGCCAACGAGGTGCTGACGACCCTCAAGGACGAAGGCTACATCGCCGATCTGCACGAGAAATGGTTCGGCACGCAGCCGGAAGCCACCACGAGCACGGTGGAAGTGCGCGAGATGCCGAAGCCGAAGTCCTAATCCGACCGACGGGCCGGGCGCTTCGCGTCCGGCCCCGACGCCTCTCCCGGAACAGTCGGCGGCTTGATGGATATCGTCCACACCTTCTTCAATATCGACGTTCTCCTGCGCTATTACCCGCTGCTCCTGGAAGGCTTGTGGCGGACGATTGCGCTCGGAGCCCTGTCCATCGTGCTCGGCCTGGTCGGCGGCCTCGCTCTGGCGATGATGCGGATCTACGGGCACCCGATCCTGAAATTCCTGGTCGTTGCCTATGTCGACGTGTTCCGGGCGCTGCCGGTGCTGGTCTGGCTGGTCATCGTCTATTACGCGCTGCCCTTCGTCGGCATCCGGCTGTCGGCCTTCGCCTCGGCGACGACGGCGCTGACCATGATCTCCAGCGCCTACACGGCGGAGATCTACCGCGCCGGCATCGAGGCGATCCCGCGGGGCCAGTTCGAGGCGGCCCAGTCGATCGGGCTCAGCCAGTGGTTCCTGATGCGCGACGTGGTGCTGCCGCAGGCGATCCGCATCGTCATCCCGCCGCTGACCAACAATTCGATCAACGTCATGAAGGACACCGCGCTCGCCTCGGTGGTGGCGCTGCCGGACCTTCTGAAGCAGGCGACGCAGGCGCAGGCGCTGGCCGCCAATCCGACACCGCTGATCGGCGCGGCGATCCTCTATCTCCTGCTGCTGTTGCCGCTGGTGCGTCTCGTCGCCGTCTTCGAGGCGCGCCATGCCAAGAAGGGAGCCCGCTGATGGAGGCGACCCGGCCGATCATCGAGATGCGCGGCGTCAGCAAGCGCTTCGGCAAGTTCGAGGCGTTGAAGGACATCGACCTCGAGGTCGCCGCCGGCGAGGTGGTGGTGCTGCTCGGGCCCTCGGGCTCCGGCAAGTCGACGCTGATCCGCTGCATCAACCTTCTCGAGCAATATGATGCGGGCGACGTCATCGTCGACGGCACGCGGGTCGAGGCGGGCCGCAGGCTGCAGAGCGTGCGCCAGGAAGTCGCCATGGTCTTCCAGGCCTTCAATCTGTTTCCCAACCACACCGTCCTCGACAATGTCGCGCTCGGCCCGGTGCGGGTGCGCGGCCTCAGCTGGCAGGAGAGCCGCGCCCGCGCCCGACGCCTGCTCGAACGGGTCGGCATTGCCGAACAGGCGGAGAAATATCCAGTCCAGCTCTCCGGCGGCCAGCAGCAGCGGGTCGGCATTGCTAGGGCGCTGGCCATGGAGCCGCGCATCCTGCTCTTCGACGAGCCGACCTCGGCGCTCGACCCGGAAATGGTCGGCGAGGTGCTCGACGTCATCAAGGGGCTGGCGGGCGAGGGGGTGACCATGATGCTGGTGACCCACGAGATGGGCTTCGCCCGGCAGGTGGCCGATCGCATCGTCTTCATGGAGGCCGGCGAGATCAAGGAGATCTCGACGCCCGAAACCTTCTTCACGGCAACCCGGAACGAGCGCGCCCGCGCCTTCCTCGACGCCGTCCTCAACCACTGACGCGCGCGGGCAAGTCCGCACATTCTGGCAGAGACCGAAAGGCACATCCGATGGCACTCGACATGGACTTCGTCCGCCGGCAGTTTCCGGCGCTTTCCGGCGACTGGGTCTTCATGGACAATGCCGGCGGTAGCCAGGTGCTGTCGCGGGTTGCCGACCGGATCTCCGACTACCTCCTGACGTCCAACGTCCAGACCGGGGCGACCTACGCGCCGAGCCAGCGCTCGACGGAACGGGTGCGCGAGGCGCGCAACGCCTTCGCCCGCTATCTGAACGCCGCCGATGCCGGCGAGATCGTCATGGGCGCCTCGACCACCATGCTGATCCGGGTGCTGTCGGAGGCGATGACCGGCAGCCTGTCCGCCGGCGACGAGATCATCGTGACCAACACCGACCACGAGGCCAATATCGGCCCGTGGCTGAAGCACGAGGCCCGCGGCGTCGTCATCAGGTTCTGGAACTGCAATCCGGAAACGCTGGAGCTCGATCTCGACGATCTGAAAGGCCTGATGAACGAGCGCACCAAGCTCGTCTGCGTCACCCATGCGTCGAACATCTTCGGCACCATCAACCCGATCGCCGAGATTTCGGAGATCGCCCATGCGGGCGGCGCCCAGGTCTGCGTCGACGGCGTCGCCTACGCGCCGCACCGCGCCGTGGACGTCCAGGCGCTCGGCGCGGACTACTACATCTTCAGCGCCTACAAGGTCTTCGGCCCGCATTTCGGGGTGATGTGGGGCCGGCGGGACCGGCTCCTCGAGCTCGACAACATCTACCATTTCTTCTTCGGCAAGGACGCCGTGCCGCACAAGCTGGAGCCGGGCAACATCAATTACGAGCTCGCCCATGGCTCTGTCGGCGCCATCGATTATGTCGAGGAGTTGGGCGTCATGGCGGGCGCGACGGCGGGCCGCGGGGCGATCGAGGCGGGATTCCGCGACATTGCCGAACAGGAGCGGGCGATCACCGCGCGGCTTCTCGATTTCCTCGGCAGCCGCAACTCGATCCGCATCGTCGGCCGCAATTCGAGCGCCGTCGAGGACCGGGTGGCGACGATCAGCTTCATTGCCGGGGATCGCGATTCCAAGGCCATCGTCAACCAGGTCGATCCGCACATGATCGGCATCCGGCACGGGGATTTCTACGCCAAGCGCCTGATCCAGGATCTCGGCCTTGCACCGCAGAACGGCGTCGTGCGGGTGTCGATGGTTCACTACAACACGCTGGACGAGGTCGATCGACTGATCGCCGCCCTCGAACCGGCGCTCTAGCCGCGCTTGTCCTATCCCGCTGCCCGGCCGAGATCGCGCCGGGCGGCCCTTCCTTCGTTTCATCGATCCGGACCGCCCATGCCCTACGACCTCGTCATCCAGAACGGCACGATCGCCACCGCATCCGACGTGTTCCAGGCCGATATCGGCATCCGCGACGGCGTGATCGTGCAGATCGGCCGCGATCTCGGTGAGGCGGTCGAGACCATCGACGCCACCGGGCGCTACGTTCTGCCGGGCGGGATCGACAGCCATGTGCATATCGCCCAGCCTTCGGGCGAGGGGATCGTCATGGCCGACGATTTCGAGAGCGGCACCCGCTCGGCGCTGTTCGGCGGCAACACCACCATCCTGCCGTTCTGCCTGCAGGAAAAGGGCCGGCCGCTGCGCGAGGCGCTGAAGGCCTATCACGCGCTGGCCGACGGCAATTGCTACACCGATGTCAGCTTCCACCTGATCGTCTCGGACCCGTCTGACGCGGTGCTCGGCCAGGAACTGCCGGCGCTGGTGGAGGACGGCTACACTTCCTTCAAGGTGTTCATGACCTACGAGGATCTGCGGCTCAGCGACGGCCAGATCCTCGACACGATGGATGTGGCCCGCCGCACCGGCGCCCTCGTCATGGTCCATTGCGAGAACGAGGACGCGATCCGCTATCTCATCGGCCGCCACGAGGCCGAGGGCGATGTCGCGCCGCGCGCCCATGCGTCGACCCGGCCGACGGCGGTGGAGCGCGAGGCGACCCATCGCGCCGTGTCGCTGGCCGAGGTCGCCGACGTGCCGCTGGTGATCGTCCATGTGTCGAACCGGGAGTCCATGGAAGAGATCGAGCGGGCGCGTCGCCGCGGCCGCAAGGTGATCGGCGAAACCTGTCCGCAATATCTGATGCTGACCGCCGACGATCTGGACGGGATGGACTGGGAAGGCGCCAAGTTCGTCTGTTCGCCGCCGCCACGGGACGCGGAGAGCCAGGAGGCCTGCTGGGACGGGCTCGAACGCGGTGTCTTCGACCTGTTCTCCTCCGACCATTGCCCGTTCCGCTATGACGACCCGGCCGGAAAGCGCAATCCGAAGGGCATGACCAGCTTCCGGCACATTCCGAACGGCATTCCGGGCGTCGAGCTGCGGCTGCCCATCCTGTTCTCGGAAGGGGTGAACAAGGGCCGGATCGACCTGCCGCGCTTCGTGGCGCTGACGGCGACCAACCAGGCCAAGACCTATGGCCTCTATCCCCGCAAGGGCACGATCGCCATCGGCGCCGATGCGGATATCGCGATCTGGGATCCGGCGATGACCCGCACGGTCCGGCACGCAGAGATGCACGACGGCGCCGACTACACGCCCTATGAGGGGCTGGAGCTCACCGGCTGGCCGACGATCGTGGTTCTCGGCGGCAAGCTGATGGTGTCCGACGGGGCCCTCGTCGGCCGCAAGGGCGACGGCCAGTACCGCAGCCGCGACCGCTCCTATCTGGCGACACGGCGGGATCGTCCCGCAGCGCTCTGAGCCATCGATCGGGCTGGGGCCGCGCGAGCGGGCTCATCCCCGATGGCGCATGCCGCCATCCAGATCGACCACCGTTCCCGACAGATAGCCGGCCGCCGGCGACGCCAGCATGGCGACGATGCGGGCGACTTCTTCCGGCTCCGACAGGCGGCCGAAGGGCCGGTTGGCGATCATTTCGCGCCAGCGTTCGGGATCGCCGAGCGCGCTTTCGGCGCGGCCCCGGGCGACGGTGACGATCCGCTCGGTCCGCGTGGCGGTCGGATTGACGCCGAAGACGCGGACATTCCAGTCGGGGCTCTTGGCGCCCACCGCTTCGGTGAAGGCGATGAGCGCCGCATTGGCCGTCGAGCCGCAGACATAGTCGAAGCGCGGCGACCGGCCGAGATCGCCGATGATGTTGACGATGGTGCCGCTCTCGCGCGCCTTCATCCGCTCCAGATAGAGCCGCGTCAGGTCGATATAGCCGAACACCTTGAGTTGCCAGGAGTCCTGCCATATCTCGATCGGCAGGGCGAAGAGGTCGCCGCCGGGAATGGCGCCGGCGCAATTGACCAGGATGTCGACATCGCCAGCTTCCGCGACGAGAGCCGCCCGGGCGCCCGCCTCGGCGAGGTCACTGACGATGGCGTTGACCGGCGCGCCGTGGGGCGCCAGCCGCGCTTTCGCATCGGCCAGGCGATCGGCATCGCGACCGACGATGGTCAAGGCGGCGCCTTCCGCGGCCACGAGATCGGCGATGGCGAAGCCGATGCCCTTTGTGCCGCCGGTGATCAGCACATGCTTGCCGGACAGGTGCAGGTCCATCAGCCAGCACCTGCGCCAAAGGGCTCGGCCGCGGCGTACCAGTCGGCGACCTCGGAGCCGCTGGTAAACAGCACGTCGTCGCTGGCCTTGAGCAGTTCCACCATGTCGCGCAGTTCCTGCAGGCGATGCGGCACGCCCATCAGATGCGGATGGAGGCCGATGGCGAGAACGCGGGGATTGGTGTCGATCTCGTTGCGGAAGAGGGCAAGCGTGCGCTGCAGCCGGTTCAGCATCTCGCCGGTCGCATGCTTCTCGATCGCGTAGACGATGGAATCGTTGATCTCGAGATTGTAGGGCATCGCGATCAGCGGCCCGTCCAGCGTGGCGATCCATGACGGAAGATCGTCCACCACCCAGTCGAAGACGTGATCGACGCCGGCGCGGCGCAGGATGTCCGGGGTCTCGAGGGTCTCGCGCAGGCCCGGGCTGAGCCAGCCGCGCGCCGGCGCGCCGGTGAATTCCTTGATCAGCCGCAGCGTCTCGATGACCAGCGCTTCCTCGCTGGCGCCGGCATGGTTCAGCGCGCGCTGGTGCAGGCCGTGGCCGATGAACTCCCAGCCGGCGTCGCGCATGGCCCGGGCCGCCTGCGGATAGGCGGCGATGACGCCGGCATTGATCGAGGTGGAGGCCGGCAGGCCGAGATCGGCGAACAGCTTCAGGATGCGCGGCAGGCCGGCCCGCATGCCGTAATCGGCCCAGCTGAAGTTCGGCACGTCCGGCACCGTCTCCTTGCCGTGCGGCGGGGTGATGATGGTGCGCGGCATTGGCTGGTCGAACTGCCAGTTTTCGACATTGACCACCAGATTGACCAGGATCCGGCGCCCCTGCATCGGCGGCAGGGACGGTCGCTCGGACGACATGCGGTAGGGGATGCGGGGATTGCTCATGCGGCCTGCGTCTCTGCGTGTCTGTGGGCGCTGCGCATCTCGGCCATGATCTCGGCCTTGTAGCGCGTGAAGTCGGGGGTGATCAGGTCGTCGATGGAGCGCGGACGCGCGAGTTCGATCGGGATCTCGCGGCCGATCCGCGCCGGCCGCGCGGTCATTACACAGACCCGGTCGGCCAGGAGGATCGCCTCGTCGATGTCATGGGTGACGAAGACGACGGTGGTGTTCAGCTTCTCCCAGACCTTCAGCAGCAATTCCTGCATGGCCAGCCGCGTCTGGGCGTCGAGCGCGCCGAAGGGCTCGTCCATCAGGAGGGCGCGCGGCCGCATGACCAGCACCCGGGCGATGCCGACGCGCTGGCGCATGCCGCCGGAAAGCTGCGAGGGATAGGCCTTGGCGAAATCCTGCAGGCCGACGATCTCCAGAAGCTCGCGGGCGCGCTCCTCGTAGTCGGCGCGCGCCACGCCCTGCATCTTGGGGCCGAAGATGACGTTCTCCCAGACAGTCAGCCACGGAAACAGAGCCGCTTCCTGGAAGACGACACCGCGATCGGGGCCGGGTCGGCCGATGGTGCTGCCATCGATCAGCGCGCTGCCCTCGCTGTTGTCCTCGAAGCCCGCGAGAATGTTGAGGAGCGTGGACTTGCCGCAGCCCGAAGGGCCGAGCAGGGCTACGAACTCGCCCTCGGCGATATCCAGGTCGACGCAGTCCAGCGCCCGGATCGGGGTGGCCGCATTGTAGACCTTGGCGACCTGGCGAAGCTTGATTTCGGCCATCGGGAATTCCTTCTCAGCGGGTCTGCGCGAGGCGCCAGGACAGGGCCCAGCGTTCGGCGAGGAGGATGAGCTGGTCGCTCAGAAGGCCCATGACGCCGATCGACACCATGTCGGCGATGACCACGTCCATGCGGCCGACATAATAGGCGTCCCACAGGACATAGCCGAGGCCGGACTTCACCGCGATCATCTCGGAGACGATGACGGCGGTCCAGCCGATGCCGAGGCCGATCCGTAGGCCGGTGAAGATCGAGGGCAGGGCGGCGGGCAGGACGACGCGCCGCAGGATGTCGAAGCGGTTGGCGCCCATCATCAGCGCGGCGCGGATCAGATTGCGCTCGACATGGCGGGCGCCCTGGGTGGTGTTGATGACGATCGGATAGAAGGCGCCGAGGGCGATCAGGAAGATGGCGCTGAAGCCGCTGATGCCGAAGACGGCGACGGAGAAGGGCAGCCAGGCGGTGATCGGCACCGGGCGCATGATCTGGACGGTCGGATCGAGGATCTGGGCGCCGAGGCGGCTCCAGCCGATCAGGATGCCGGCGGGCACGCCGACGGCGATGGCCACGAAGAAGCCCTGAGCGACGCGCTGGGTGGAGAAGACCACATTGGCGAACCACGTGCCGCTATAGGGGTTCAGCCCCATGCCGGCCTCGCCGAAGGCCCAGACCCACCAGGCCGAGACGACCCGGTCGGGGGTGGGCAGGACACCGCCGAAGAGCGAGCCGTCGGTGCCGGAAAACTGCCAGATGGCGATGATCGCGACCGGCAGCAGAAGGCCGAGCAGCAACTGGCCGACACTGCTGGCGAGAATGAGCTGGGGCAATGTGCTGCCCAGCGTTCGCGCACCCGGGGCGGCGAGTCCGGCACCGTCCGGAACGGGCTGCTTGACGGAGGTATCGGACATTGGGGTCTCCTGGCTGCGGGACGGGTGCCTCGCCCCGCGTCTGATCGCGGGGCGAGGCGGCAAGGATTACTGACCCTTGGCGGCTTCGACGATGGACGGATCCCAGTGATCGGCGATCTGGTCCGAGACGTCCTGCTGGATCACGCCGAGTTCGGCGAAGGCCTTGGCCTGGCGCTCGATCTGCTCCTGGTCGACCACCGAGCCGAGGGTGATCGGCTTGGCCGCTTCCGCCGCCACGTCCGGTGCGAGACCGGTGAGGTCGGCATAGGCCGCGGCAAAGGCTTCGGGGTCTGCGGCGAGCTTTTCCTGCGAGCTCAGATAGGACCAGACGAAGCGCTCGACGGCGCCGCGCTTTTCCTCCAGCGCGTCCTTCGTCGCCATCAGCATGCCGAGTTCGGCACCGACGGCTTCCGATGCGCTGTATTCGAGGTTCTTGGCGAAGTAGCCGTAATCCTCGATCACCGGCACGGATTCGAACGGCTCCCATGTGACGATGGCGTCGACTTCGCCACGCTTGAGCGCCTGGTCGAAATTGGCGCCGCCACCCTGGATGTTGACCGCGGTGAAGCTGTCATAGGGGATGTCGTTCTCGGTGACCGTCGCCGCGAACTGGAACCAGACGGCCGAGCCCGGCGCGATGCCGACCTTCTTGCCCTTCAGGTCTTCCCAAGAGTTCAGTTCGACGCCCTTGCGGCCGATGACGTATTTCTTGGAGGAGCCGACGCCCATCAGGCCGACGACGTTCTTGGAGCCCTGCGACAGCGAGATCGCGAGGTCGGCAGGGCCGACGGTGGCCATGTCGAGGGAGCCGGACAGGAGCGCGGTCCGGGCGTCGGCGTAGCGCGCGAATTCGACGGTTTTGAGGGTCACGCCGAGCTTTTCGAGCTCGTCCGAGATCAGGGTGATCGGCGCCAGATGCCCGACCTTCTGATAGCCGACCGTCAGCTCCACCGGATCGGCGAGAGCCTCGGGAGCCGGTCCGAGCGCGAAGGCCCGGAGCGGCACGAGGCCGACCGCGAGGCTGGCCGCCACTGCGAGGGAGTGGCGTATGATGCTGCGTCTGTTCATGTCGTCACCTATCGCGCCGAGGAAGAGGTCATTTTCGCTCAATCGGGGCCGTCTCGGCAGCGGCCTTGAAGAGCGGACGGCGTTTCTCGCTGAAGGCCTTGCGGCCTTCGGCGTAGTCGGAGCTGGCAAAACAGGCCGCGACGAGGGCATCAACCGCCGCGGCGTCGCGCGCGCCGGCCGGGCGGGCCAGTTCTATGAGGGCCCGCTTGGTGGCGATGAGGGTCAGCGGCGCGTTGCCGGCGATGGTGTCGACCAAGGCGTCGCGCTCGGTCTCGAAGCTGGCCCGCGGATGGACGTTCTGGACGACGCCGAAGCGCAGCGCGTCGGCGGCGCCGAAGGCGCGACCGGCGAACATGATCTCGGCGGTGGCAGCCTGGCCGATCCGCTGCACGAACATCTCGATTGCCGAGAGGGTGTAGCCGAGCCCGAGTTGGGCCCCCGGCATGCGGAAGACCGCGCTGTCGTCGGCAAGCCGGAGGTCGCAGGCCAGCGCGAGTTCCAGCCCCCCACCGAAACAGACGCCGCGAATGGCAGCGACGGTCGGCTTGGGACAGGCGGCCAACGTTGTCAGCGCGCGGTCGACGCCGACTTCGTAGGCCGCGACCTGCTCCGGCGTGTCGCGCAGGGTGGCGAATTCCGAGATGTCGGCTCCGGCGCAGAACGCCTTCGGTCCGGCGCCTTCGAGGACGATCACGCGGATCTCCGGATCGGCCGATGCCTCGGCGACGAGGGTCGGCAGCATCCGCCACATGGCGAGGCTGAGCGCGTTGCGGCGCGCCTCGTGGCTGATCGTCAGGATGGCGGCGTGCCCGTCGCGGCGAAGCTCGATCGAACCGGCCATGGCTCAGACCACTCCCTTGGCGCGCAGGGCGGATATCTCATCCGCCGACAGCCCGGCCTCGCCGAGAATGGCGTCGCTGTGTTCGCCGGCATCGGGGGCGGCGCTGTGGAAGGCGGCGGGCGTGCGGGTCATGGTGATCGGCTGGCCGACGACCCTGATCGGGCCACGGGCCGGATGCTCCAGCGGGACCGCGATGTTGAGGTGGCGGACCTGCTCGTCGGCAAAGACGTCGGCGAGGCCGTTGATCGGACCGCAGGGCACGCCGTGGCGGTCGAGAAGATCGAGCCATTCGGCCGAGTTGCGGCTGGTGAAGATCTCCTGCAGCAGGCCATTCAGCGCCGGTCGGTTGGCAAAACGGTCGGGCTGGGTGCGAAAGCGCGGATCGTCGGCCAGGGCGGGCCGGTCGATCGCCTCGCAGAAGGGGCGCCACTGGTTCTCGCCGCCGACGGCGATGTTGATGTGGCCATCGGCGGTCTGCACCACGCCCATCGGCGTGACATAGGGGTGGTCGTTGCCGGCCTGGGCCGGTTCCTCGCCGTCGATGAGATAGCGCGCGGCCTGGAAGTCCATCATCGAGATCATCGCTTCCAGAAGCGAGGTGTGCAGCCACTGGCCTTCGCCGGACGTCTCGCGCTCCTGCAGCGCCAGGAGAATGCCGCAAGCGGCGAACACGCCGGCCGAGGAATCGGCGACCGCGATGCCGGCACGTACCGGACCCTGGCCCGGCAGGCCGGTAACCCCCATCAGGCCGCCCATGCCCTGGGCGATCTGATCGAAGCCGGCGCGCATGCTGTAGGGGCCGGTCTGGCCGAAGCCCGAGATCGAGGCGAGGATGATGCGCGGATTGACCGCCTTCAGGTCCTCATAGGCGACCTTCAGCCGGTCCTTCACGTCGGGCCGGAAATTCTCGACCACCACGTCGGCATCGCGCACCAGCCGCATGAACACGGCATGACCCTCGGGGGTCTTGAGGTTGAGGGTGAGCGAGCGCTTGTTGCGGTGCAGGTTGAGCATGTCGTAGCCATGCCGCGCGCCGCTCATATTGGCGTTGGGATCGACCCCCACCGGGGCCTCGACCTTGATCACGTCGGCGCCGAAATCGGCCAGAATCCGGCAGCAGGTCGGCCCGGCGCGCACCCGGGTCAGGTCGAGCACGCGGAGATGGGAGAGGGCGGAGCTCATGCGACGAGACTCTCGGTAGATTGCAGGATCGGTTGGGCGAGCGGCGGCATCCGGCCGTGCCAGGAGGACGTCGCCTGGAAAGCGGTGCCGAGTTCCAGAAGCGCGCGGTCGCTGCCCGGCCGGCCGACGAGCTGAAGCCCGACCGGCATGCCGCGATCGTCGATGCCGGTCGGCAGCGCGAGGGCCGGCAGGCCGAGATAATTGGCAAAGCGCAGGAAGGCGCTGAGGGCGTAGAGTGTGCAGCCGGAAAAGCTCGGCGCGGCAGGATCGACCTCCGCCAGCGTGGGGGTGCGGATCGCCATGACCGGCGTCAGAAGAAACGCGCTGTCGCCGAACACCGATGCGAGGAAGGCCGCCCGGGCCGCGTCGCGCCCATCAAGGTCGCGTCTGAGCGTGGCGTCGTCGATCCGGCCGCCGCTCGCCAGCCGGCGCGCCAGTTCCGGGTCCTGTTCGGCCAGTGCGGTCGAGGCGCCGAGACCGCGTGCGGCTTCGGCCTGCAGGACCCGCAGGGCGGCGTCGCCATTGGCGTCGACGGCGGGGCCGGCCGAACGGCCTCCTAGCGGGTAGCCGAGGCCGAGAAAGTGGTCGATGCCGGCCTCGCAGGCGACGCGGATAGACGGCTCCGCGCGTTGCAGGAGGTCTTCGGCGACTGCGATGCCGCGGTGGGGCGTGCCGGCATCGCCGGACGGCAGAAGGCCTGTCGCCTCGGCGACCATCAGGATGTCGGCGGCCCCGCGGGCAAGAATGCCGATCGTATCGAGGCTCGGGGCCAACGGCATGGCGCCGTTTGCCGGCACGAGGCCGGTGGACGGTTTCCAGCCGGTGACACCGCAGCAATGGGCTGGGATGCGCACCGAACCGCCGGTATCGGAACCGAGGGCAACGAAGACGGCGCCGCTGGCGACGGCTGCGGCGGAGCCCGATGACGAGCCGCCCGGCGCAAAGTCCGGGTTCCAGGGATTGCGAGCCGTGGCGAAGCCGGAGGGCTCGTAGGCGAGCTTTGCCATCCGTGCGAAGCCGATGCAGTCGGCCCCGGCCGCGTCCATGCGGTCGAGGATCGCGGCGGACTGCTTGGGCGGGGTCTCGAAGGGCGCGGCAAGACCGCAGGAGGGAGCGCGGCCGGGCCGGTCGAACATGTCCTTCGCGGCATAGGGCAGGCCGGCCAGAGGCCCATCGGTGGAGGGAGCCGCCCCGGAGGCGCAGGTGTCGCCGTCTGCGGCAAACAGGCTGAACGCCGCGTCGAGTTTGTCCCGCGCGGCCCGGCAACGCTCCGCTTCGGCGACGCGGCGCTGCCGCGTCAGAGCGGTCCATTGGGGAAGCGTCGGCAGGGACATCAACGAGGCGCCTTTCGGATGCCTGTTTCTTGAGCCTGTTCAGCCTATGTGCGAAATCTGGTTCGGGGAATGAGAATTCAGCGTCATCTGGTTTCGAATTTGGTGAAACCGTGGGCGCCGGTTGCTTTCGTTCTGGTCGCGACTTGCCGGAAGGCCGATTAACCGGCGGTCGAGGCGCGCTCGCGCAAGAAGGCGATGAGGCGCTGGGTCGACGCATTGGGCGTGTCGGAGGGCTGGGCGCAGATGGTGAAACGGCGCTGCGCCCAGGGCTCGTCGAGCGGCACCAGCGACAGTCGCAGCGCTGCCGCCAGCGGTCCGATCGCCCGCCGCGGCATGATGCCGATGCCGAGCCCGCGCCCGATCATCTGGCACATCACCTCGAAGCTGCGGACCTGGACCCGGACCCGGGGCGCCCGGCCGTGTACCCGCGACTGCTCGGACAGAAGGCGGTGCACCGCCGTGCCCGGCTCCAGGGCGATGTGGTCGTCCTCGAAGAGCTCGTCGAATCTCAGCCGCCGCGCGGCCGCAAGGCGATGGTCGCAGGGGACGGCGACGGCCAGCATGTCGCTGGCATAGGGATAGCTGGACAGGCCCGACATCTCGCTGCCGGCCACCACGACGCCGACATCCGCCTGCTTGTGATAGAGCGCCTGCAGCGTGTCGCTGGTCGGCCGCTCCTCCAGATCGATCTTGATGCCGGGATGCGCCTTGGCGAATTCCGCAAGATGCGAAGCAAGACACTCCACCAGCACCGAACTGGAGGCGAAGACGCGGACGATGCCGCTCGCGCCGGAGCGATGATCCTCCAGCGCCGCCTCCACCTGCTGGCCGAGATGCATGACGTCGCGGGCATAGCGCAGCACGATCATGCCGGCGGCAGTCGGCTCCACCCCGTGCGGCCGGCGCAGCAGCAGCGGCAGCCCGGCCTCATGCTCCAAGAGGCCGACGCGCCGGCTGGCGGCCGAGGCGACGATGTTCATCCGCTCGGCGGCCCGGCTGATGCTGCGCGTCTCGCAGATGTTCACGAAGAGCGCGAGGGAGAAGAGATCGTGGTTTCGCATGGGGGCATTAGAGAGCAGCGACGCGGCCGGCGGAAGCGGGCCCTGTACAGATGCTGCGCGCGGGCGCTACCAATAGGGTGTTCCTATTTCCCGGAGCCTCCCTTGGACTCACGCCAGCTCGCCTATTTCCGCCAGATCGTCGACAGCGGATCGATGAGCGCGGCCGCGCGGGTGCTCGGCATCGCCCAGCCGTCGCTGTCGCAGCAGACCCGCAATCTGGAAACCCATCTGGGCACCGAACTCCTGTCGCGGACCGCACGGGGCGTGGTGCCGACCGAGGCGGGCCAGGTGCTCTACGACCATTCCTGCCGGATCGGCAGCCTGATGGCCGAGGCCGAGGACGCGGTGCGGGCGATCGGGGCCGAACCGTCGGGCCGGGTAGAGTTCGGCATGCCGGCCTCGGTGTCCATGGCGCTGTCGATTCCGCTGGCCGAGACGGTGCGGGTGGAGATGCCGCAGGTGCGCTTCTGCGCCACCGAGGCGATGAGCGGTCATATCCGCGAACTCGTCACCAGCGGCGAGATCGACCTGGCGCTGCTCTACGACCAGGACGGGATCGGGGATTGCCCGTCGCGTCTGATCCTGATGGAGGACCTCTGGTTCTATGCCGCGCCGGACGACTGGCCGTTTGCGACGCCGCCCGGCGTTCCGGTGCCGCTTGCCGAGGTGATGGCGCTCGACCTCGTCCTGCCGTCGCAGCGTCACGGCCTGCGGCGGCTGATCGACCGGGTGGTCAAGGCCGAGCGGCTGCAGACGCGGGTCGTCACCGAGATGGATTCGCTGCAGCAGATCAAGGCGCTGGTCGCCCGCGGCAGCGGCCACACCATCCTGTCCCCGGCGGCGGTGCATGATCTGGCCGAGACCGGCCGGCTCTTGGGCAGCCAGATCGTCTCGCCCCGCATGCGCCGCCCGGTCTATCTGGTGCGCTCGGCCAGACGGCCGATCTCGGCGGCGACCCGGGCCATCGAAACCCACTGCATCCGGGTCATCGAAGATCTGGTCCGGCGCGGGATCTGGCAGGCCGAGTTCCCGGACAGTCAGAGTGCGAGCCTATGACAGCCGCGAAGACGGCCTATTGGACGGCGCTCCGCAGCGCGCTCTAGTTTGCCTCCTCACGGGGCGGTCACTTCGAGGCACCGCCAGGGCGGAAGATCACCGGTTTGCGCAAGTCGCGCTGGCGGTCCGGCGGCAAGGAAAGGCAGACGATCTATGGACGAGGCGATCCGCAAGGAATGCATGGCCTATGTCGGGCGCCAGCGTGAAGCGACCGACAGCATGGCGCCCGAGACGGCGGCGAAGCAGGCGCATGTCCTCGGCGTCGCGGCGCCGGAGGCCGAGCTGCCGGCGACCTGGCACTGGGCCTATTTCAACCACGGCTTTCCCATTTCGAACCAGGGCGAAGACGGCCATGAGCGGCTGGGCCTGTTCCTGCCGCCGGCGCCGTTCCACCGCCGCATGTGGGCGGCCGGCGACGTGACGGTGCATCGTCCCCTGCGCATCGGCGTGCCGGCGACGCGGCGCTCGACCATCACGGATGTGGCCTTCAAGAGCGGGCGGACCGGCGACCTCTGTTTCGTGACGGTCGACCATGCGATCGAACAGGATGGCGAACTGGCGATCGCCGAACAACAGACCATCGTCTATCGCGACCGCGGACTGCCTGAAAAGGCGCTGCGCGCGCCGGGCGATCCGGTTCCCGACGGCTATGTCGTCCATCCGGACATGGAGCTGTTCTTCTATTCGGCGCTCACCCATAACGGCCACCGGATTCACTGGGACCGGAACTTCTGCCGCGAGGTCGAGGGTTATCCGGGGCTGATCGTCCACGGCCCGCTGATGGCAACGAAGCTCTGCGACGCCATGGCGGGCACGGCATCCGTCCGCCGCTTCGCCTTCCGGGCGCTGGCGCCGGTCTTCGACACGACGCCGATCCGGCTGGTTCACCCGGCCGCCGGCACGGGCGGCGAGGGGCGCATCGAGCGCTCCGACGGCGTGATCTCCATGCAGGCGACGCTCGAAACCGCCTGAGGGACGACCTCCCTTAGCGGCCTTTCTGCTCTCCGGCGCGGGCGAGAAGCGCCTCGGCCTGGGCGACCAGTGGCCGGTCCAGCATGGCGCCGTCGAGTTGGATCGCGCCGCCACCGGCCGCCTCCGCCGCCGCAACGATGCGGCGGGCCCGGCGGCTCGCGTCGTCACCGGGCCGCATCGTGTCGTGGACGGGACCGATCTGCGCCGGGTGGATGCAGAGCCGCGCACCGAAGCCGAAGGCAAGGGCGCGGCGGGTTTCCGCGATGACGCGATCGACATCGTCGATCGCCGGGGTCACTCCGTCGATGGCCGGCGCGAGACCGGCGAGCCGGGAGGCCAGCGCCAGTTCGGCGCGGTAGATCGCCATGGCCTCCGCGTCCTCGGGCAGGCCGAGATCGAGCATGAAATCGATGGTGCCGAAGGCCAGCCGCACGACCCCGGCGACCTCTGCAATGGTGCGCGCTGCCGCCAGGCCGCGCGCGGTCTCGATCAGTGGAATGACCGGCTTCGGCATCCGGGCGACGTCATCCGCCGTTTCGGCCTTGGCCAGCATCACGCCGGCAATGCCCGGATGGTCGAGACAATCCATGTCGCCATCATGCCATGGCGTGCCGGCGGCATTGATCCGGACGAACACGCCTGCGTCGGCGGCGAGCGCGGCGAGCAGGCTGGCCCGCGCCGCCTCCTTGTCGGCCGGCGCAACCGCATCCTCGAGATCGACGATGACCGCATCGGCCCCCGAGGCGAACGCCTTGGAGATCCGCTCCGGGCGGGTCGCCGGGACGAAGAGGAAGCTGCGGGCGTTGGCGGGATCGCGCATGAAAGGTCTCGTCTCGACAATGGCGGGCAGGGCGGGCCGCTGGCATGATGCGGCCTCATCCGATGGCCGATCCTACCTAGCCGGACCGCCCTACGAAACGGGCTGGCGTCTATCGACCCGATAGTCGGGCCCTATCCACCGGCTGACCGCAGCGCGCCCGCCGGGTGTCGTCGCCATCACGCATCGTCAGTGACATCAGGGGCTTGTCGCCAACCCTTGCAAAAGTGATTCAGCCGGTTCGATCAGGACTGGAAGCGGCGAGCGTCAATCGCGGACACTCGTGCGACGTCCATAGGAGACGGCTATTGCCTCCATCGCCCGCGCGGTCTGCCGGTTTCCGCGCCGGACGCTATGCTGTCCCGAGCACAGGAGCGCAGCATGACCACGATCGACACCCATGACGAGATCCGCGAAGCGGTGGGCCGGCTCTGCCAGGATTTCCCCGGCAGCTACTGGCGCGAGCTGGACGAGCGCCGCGCCTATCCGACCGATTTCGTGAAGGCGCTGACCGAGGCCGGCTTTCTCTCGGCACTGATCCCGGAAGAATTCGGCGGATCGGGACTGCCGCTTTCGGCCGCCGCGGTGATCCTCGAGGAAATCCACCGTCAGGGCGGCAATGCCGGCGCCTGTCACGCGCAGATGTACACGATGGGCACGCTGCTCCGGCATGGCTCGGACGCCCAGAAGCAGGCTTATCTGCCGCAGATCGCCGAGGGGACGCTACGGTTGCAATCCTTCGGCGTCACCGAGCCCACCAGCGGCACCGACACCGGCTCGCTGCGCACCACCGCCCGCCGGGACGGCGACGTCTACCGGATCAACGGCCAGAAGATCTGGATCTCGCGGTCCGAGCATTCCGACCTGATGATCCTGCTCTGCCGCACGACGCCGCTGGACCAGGTCGAGAAGAAGACGCAAGGGCTGTCGGTCTTTCTCGTCGACATGCCCGAGGCCAAGGCGAACGGCCTGACCATCCGGCCGATCCGCACGATGATGAACCACGCCACGACGGAGCTCTTCTTCGACGACGTGCCGGTGCCGGCCGCCAACATGATCGGCGAGGAAGGGAAGGGGTTCCGCTACATCCTTTCGGGCATGAATGCCGAGCGGATCCTGATTGCCGCCGAATGTATCGGCGACGCCAAATGGTTCATCGACAAGGCCGCCGCCTATGCCGGCGAGCGGGTCGTCTTCGGCCGGCCGATCGGCCAGAACCAGGGCATCCAGTTCCCGATTGCCAAGGCCTATGCCCGCATGCGCGCGGCCGAATTGATGCTGCACGAGGCGATCCGGCTCTACGAGGCGAACGAGAATCCCGGCGCCGAGGCTAACATGGCCAAGATGCTGGCGGCGGAGGCGAGTTGGGAGGCGGCCGAGGCCTGCGTCCAGACCCATGGCGGCTTCGGCTTCGCCGAGGAATACGACGTGGAGCGCAAGTTCCGCGAGACGCGCCTCTACCAGGTGGCGCCGATCTCCACCAATCTCATCCTCTCCTACCTCGCCGAGCACGTGCTCGGCATGCCGCGGAGCTATTGATGTCGATCGCCGCCCCTCTCGCCCGTTTCGCGCTCGCCGAAGATCCCGGCTCGCCCGCTGCCCGCCGCTTTGCCCGGCTGTCGCTCTTCGACTGGGCGACGGCGGGACTGGCCGGGCGCAGCGAGCCGGTGGCGATCGCGGCGCGGCGCATGGCGGTAAGTGAATCCGGCGCCGGGGCAAGCCTCATCGGCGGCGGGACGGCGACGCCGCGCGCGGCGGCGCTCGCCAATGGCACGACCAGCCACGCGCTGGATTACGACGACACGCATTTCCTGCATATCGGCCATCCGAGCGTCGTCGTGATGTCGGCAGCCCTTGCGATGGCGGAGATGGAAGGTTCGTCCGGCCAGGCCTTTCTCGATGCGCTGGTCGTCGGGCTCGAGGCGACTTGCCGGGTGGGCGATTGGCTGGGCCGGTCGCATTACGAGGCGGGCTTCCACCAGACCGGCACCGCCGGCGCCTTCGGCGCAACCGTGGCGGCCGGGCGCATCGCCGGGCTCGACGAGGCCGCGATGATCTTCGCGCTGGGCCTCGCGACAACACGCGCATCCGGGCTGAAAAGCCAGATGGGGACGATGGCGAAACCGCTCAACGCGGGCTTTGCCGCCGAAGCCGGCGTGACCTGCGCGCTCCTCGCGCGGGCCGGCGTCGCCTCCAATCCGAACGGGTTCGAGGACCGCCAGGGTTTCGGGCCGACCCATGCGGGGAGCGGACACATGGCTGCCTTCGACGGGCTCGGCGAAACCTGGGTCTTCCCCGACATCTCCTACAAGTTCCACGCCTGTTGCCACGGCCTGCACGCGACGCTCGAGGCATTGCGAAGCCTGCGGGACGACGGTTTGGCGCCCGACGCCATTCGCAGCGTGACGATCTCGACCAACCCGCGCTGGTTCGACGTCTGCAACAAGCCGGAACCGGCGACGGGTCTCGAAGCGAAGTTCAGCTATCGCCTCGTTACCGCCATGGCCCTTTACGGGCTCGATACGGCGGACCTCGCCGTCTACGACGCGGCCAATTGCGTGCGCCCCGATCTCGTGGCACTGCGCGACCGGGTTACGGTCGAGGCCGACCCGACGCTGACCGACACGCAGTCCCGCGTATCCGTAGAGACGCGAGACGGCCGGCAACTGACCGCCCGCCACGACCTTCTAGCCGCCGCCGACCCCGACACCATCGAGACGCGGCTTGCCGCGAAATCCGCCACGCTCCTCGGCGATGACCTGTCGGGCGCTCTCCTGCAGGCGGTCGACAGCCTCGGCGAGGCCGCGGATGTGACCGCATTGGCGACGCTTCTCGCAACGAAGGCGCCGGCCGACTGACTCAGCCAGACGAACGATTTGTGGTTGATGATCCACGGCAGGCCCGGGCGGCGCGTGATCATGGCTGCTGTCGTCCCGGCTTCGCCCTGACAGCAACCCCAGCGCGATGCCTTCGCGCGGGGATGGCGCTCGCCGTCTCATATCCAGTTCCGCCTGCGGTATCCTACGGCCTCATCGAGCATTTGCGCACGCCCGATGTGATGCGCCAGCTTGGCTTATCCTTGCGCCGCCTGGTGCCGCATGGCGGCCGTCCAATGTCGCTGAACATCGCGGCAGGTCTGCATCTTGGCGGCAATGAGAGCCATCCTACCGTGTTCCCGCGACTACGCCGATGGTAGCGCCGTGGAGGATGGTTACGTCGGCTTGCCATAGATCCCGAGCATCGGCTTCGAAGCGAAATCGGCGCTGTACCAACTGAAGCAGGAGCTCGCGAATTGCGGCTGCGGCGCGCCGTTGTCGGCGGCGTAGAGCGCGTCGGGATCCGATTCGGTTGCTGCCGCGTCTACAGGCCGGCGAGATCCTTCAGCACCGAGCGCGACGCGCGATAGGTCAGGGCGGCGATGGTCAGCGTCGGGTTGCCGGTACCGACGGTGGGAAAGGTGCCGCTGCCGAGCAGGTAGAGGTTCTTATGGTCCCAGCTGCGCAGGTTCGAACTGACCACCGAGTCGGCCGCCGTCACGCCCATCCGGTATGTGCCCATGATGTGGCCGGCGCCGTACAAGTTGATGTCGTAGTGCTTCCCGTCCATGTCGAATGCGACTGCAGGAAGGCCGATATCATCGACGAAGCGGGTGTAATTTTTCCCGATCTGCCTGAAGATCCTCTCGGTCGTGGTTTGTGCCGAGACGAAGCCGCGCAGCGTGTACTCGCTGTGCGAAATCGAATAGTTGACCTCCGGCCGCGGCAGGCCGAGGCCATCGGTGTAGCGCTCCGACAGGGTGATACGATTGGTCTCTTGCGGCTCCTGCTCGACCAGATAGCACAGCCGGACCATCCGGGTGTTGAAGTCGTTCAGCCGGTCGATCAGCGCCCGGCCGTAGAGCTTGTCGCCGTCCGGGTTGAGCTGTGACTTGTTGCTGCCTTGGACGAAGTCCCGGAGCGAGGTCGCAGGATCGTCGTCGGCCCATTCCCAGCCGACATTGCCGACATCGATCCGCCAGGCCGAGCGCTCCTTGCGGAACGGTCCGTCGCGCAGGCTCTCGACGCCGGAGCCGCTGCGCGGACCGCGATAGGGGAAATATTGCCGCGTGCTCAGTCCCCATCCGAGATAGCACAGGTGATCCATCAGGTTGCGGCCGACCTGGCCGGACGAATTGGCGACGCCGCGACGGCCGTTCGACATCAGCAGCAATTTCACCGTTTCCACGGCATGAGCCGCCAGAACGACGATCTTCGCCGTCACCTGCTCGCGGCTCACGGCATAGTTTCCCGGCTCGCCGGTATATTTCAGGTAGCTGACGCTAGAAATACGGCCGTCGGCGCCGACCGTCAGATCGCAGGCGACCGCCTGGGTGAGCGTCGTGACGTTGTGGGTCGCCTCGGCCGCGCGCAGCGTTACCTGCGCGTCGTACTTGGCCTGGATCGGGCAGATCGGGATGCAGCTGGAATTGCCCTGGCAGGCAGGCCGGTCATTGCGGTACTGCGAGTTGCGCCCCTGCGGGGTGCAGGTCATTTCGAGCGGCTGACCGTCGACCGTCAGGCCGGCGATATCCTCGCCCAGCCGGGTGTCGGAGACGCTCTGCGGAATACGCGCCATCGGATATTCGTAGCCGGGCGGAAACTGCTCGCCGAGATAGGGCTGCAGCGCGCGCTGCTGGTCGGCGATGGTGGCAGAGACGCCGATCTCGTCCTCCGCCCTGGCGTAGTCGTCGAACAGATCGGCGATATCGAGCGGCCAGTCGACCAGCACGCCATAGGCCGACTTCATCCGGAGATCGTTGGGCACGAGGCGCAGGCACGTGCCCAGCCAGTGCCAGGTGGTGCCACCGGCCAGCCGTTCGTAGGTCGACAGGAACGGTAGGTCCGAGCTGGCTTGATAGGTCAGGTAGCTTTTCTCGTTGAGAGCGGCGATCCGCTTTGACCTGTCTTTGTCATTCTGTGTCGGCCAGCCGAAGGTCATCGCCGTCGTCGCGCGCGGGGCAGCTTCCGACGCCGGATCATCGGCATAGGGCGGGTAGGGGGTCTCCGGCAGCTTGCCGGTCGCCGTCAGATAGGTGCCGTAAAACGCCTTGCGATTGTCGCGATCAAGGGGACCGGATTCCAGAATGAGCACGCGCTTGCCCTGCGTCCCGAGTTCCTTGGCCATGATCGCGCCGGCGATGCCGGCACCGACGATGACCACGTCGTAAGTCGCGTTCGCGGGCATGGCGGGCTCCTACAGAAAGTCGTCGAGGGGCGCGGGAAGCGTGGCCCAATAGCCGAATTTCTGGTGGCTGACTCCGGTGGGATGGGCTTGGATCGCTCGCCACGCCAAGCCCTCGGCATAGATGTTGGCTGACGGGATCGCAGCATCGCCGCCCGGCGGCGCGATCTGGCCCAGGTACCAGAACACGATCAATGCTCGGGCGGTGTCGGCCACGGCCTTGTCCGCCTCATCGTCCAGGGTGCCGCGGGCGATGTCGTCGGGCGTTTGGCCGCTTGCGAGCCCCGTCCGGTAGAGGCCCAGCAGATCGTCGGCGGCGCTGCCGTGGATCTTGACGAACTCGCCGTAGAAATCCGCCGATTGCTGCGCGAACTGCAGCGTCTGTTCGGAGAATCCGGTCAGCAGGCTGGACAGCGCGAAGAATTCCTTGGGCGGGGCGGTGGTCATCGCTCACTCCTTCGCCATGACGCGCGACAGGATGTAGGTGAAGTCTGAGGGCTTGGCCGCGGGCGTCGCGGTGGCGCGGTTGTGGCAGCCGATACAACTCGACGACACCATCGGCGTGTCGCCCTGCATGAAGGTCTCGATGGCGGTGTTGGCGAGATACGGCGGAAACGGCCGGCCGGTCGGGTCGGTGGTGTCGGTCGGTTTCTGCGGGTACTGGGTGCCGATCAGCATGTAGTTGGCCCAGACCGTATCTGGGTTTGCTTTTTTCAGCTCGGCCTGGAATTTGGCGTTGAGGGCGGCGGTCTCGGCATCCACCGGCGTCACGCGCACCACCTGGACAGGAACCTGGCCCGGGCGTGTCGGGTCCCAAGGTGTGTCCGGCAGCGCGTTCGGGGTGCAGGACTCCCCCGATCGGCTCTGCCGACAGTCGGGATCGTAGAAATTGTAGTGTCCGGTCTTTTCGGCGCCGGCGTCGGGCGCGTTGTCGACATGCTCGAAAGTTGACCAGATCCATTGCGGTGCGGATTCGGTCTTGGTCGAAATGTGCATGCCGACCAGGCCAAGCCGCATGCGGGTGCACTGGTCGCCGCTGACGACATAGGCGTCGATGGTGTGGAAGCGCGCCGGATCGTCGCCGTCACCGAGCGGTTTCCACGCCGCCTTGACCATGGTGGCGCCTTCCGCGCCCATGGCGCGCGACCGGGCCGGGAAGTCGATGGTGCCGAACGCTTTCAGTCCGGCCTGCGTGTACAGCCGGTTGTCGACGATATAGTCGTACATCAGCCGGTTGACGACGATCTCGTAACGCACGTAGCTGGCGTTCAGATCGATCAGCGGCCCGGCCTGGGCCTGGACCGAACTCGACACAACGCCTTCCGCCTTGGTGGCGTGATACAGCACGCGCGCCGTTTCGGCGGCCCCGATGGCCTGGCAGGCCGGCGGAGGGACCTGCGGAGTGCCCCAGGCGGGCGGCGTCTCGCCGTCCACGACCAGGATCCGGTAATCCTCCATCCAGGTGCCCCAGACGGTGGCGTTGTCGCCGTTCGCGCCGATCGTTTGCGAGTCAGCCCGGCCGTCGGCTCGCACCGGCCAGTTGAGCGAGACGAAGCTCTTCCAGGAAAATGTGTCGTAGTAGGATCGGTCGCCAACCGGATTTCCGGCGGCCACATCGGCGGGGACGCGACTACTCAGCGCCACCGCGCCGTCCAGCGTCGATTCCGGCGCGCTCGGACTCCCCGTGAACAACCCGAACCCCGCCGCCGCCGCCGCGACCAGGATCGCCGCTCCGGCGATATACCCCGCTTTGGAAATCTGCATGGCTCGGCGCCTTGGCTGTGTCGATCAGATGTCGGCGTAGTAAAGCGAGCTTTCGGCGATCGCGGGCGGCGTCGCGTAGGTCATCACGCCGCACGTCTCTCGCTTGGCGCTGAAGACTTTCTTGAGATGCCTGACAATCCCGTGACTGGAGGACCCGATGTCGAAATCCGGGGTGGGCATGGTGCCGCCGCCGGCCCTGGTCATGCACCTGAACGCTCCGAAGATGTTCCTGCGCGAACCGACCAGGCGCTGGCCCACGCCCTCCTCGCGATGCGGGTAGAGGCTGAAGTCGAGAATTTCCGACTGGTTGGAGGCGACGACACCCGCGCGCCCGTCGAGATCGTCGATCTGGAGGCTGAACAGCCTGCCCCCCGCCGGTTCCGTAACCGGCGCCGGAATCGTCAAGTCCCAGCGGGTACATGTGAGGTTGTTCAACGCCGGGGTCGTGTAGGTAAACGGGTGGGTCATCACTTTGTTTTCGCCGAAATTGTGCATCCCCCAATAGACCGCAATACGGTCGTCGCAGGGCACCCACAGCCGGTAGTTGCCGATCGTCTTGGTGTGGTCGCGGCCGAGGATGAAATCCGAACTGCTCAATCCGAAGGGCGTCTGCGCGCGGCGCTCTGCGCCGTATGAGACGATGTTGATCTCGCATTCATGCGTCGGCTCGGTGCCGAGGCTCGCCGGTGGCTTGTCGCCGTAGGCGATCGGCTTGGTGATGTCGGCATAGGCCTGCGGATCGTTGACGCCGGAATCGGAACTGTAGGCCATGAAGTTGATATTCATCATCCCCATCGGCTCGTCGGTCGCCAGGTCGTCAAAGGCGAAGGCCTTCAGGCTCGCCGACTGGGTCGCCAGGATCGGATCGAGGACCGCGATCGGCACGGCGTAATAGACCCAGAGGGCCGAAAAGGAGCCGTACCAGAACGGCGGATTGCCGGGTGTCGGCATGGTGTTTTGAACGCCGCCGGACTCTGTCATCACTTTCTCCCTCCGATATTCGCTGCCGTCGCCGGCAATACGCTTTCCTGGGTTTCCCGTAGCAGGCTGCGCGCGGACCGAAGGTCGTCGGTGTCGAAGCCTTCGGTGAATGTTGCGAAGACATCCGAGAGCGCGGCGCGCGCGCCGGCGAAGTCTTGGCTTTGCATGTGCAGTCGTGCCAGCATCAGTGCCAGGCGGAGTTCGAGCGCGCGGGCCTTACGCGATCTCGCGTCGGCCATCGCCTCCGACAGGCGCACGACGACCGCCTCGTTGTCGAGGTCCGACCGGTCCAGTAGCAACTGGCAGTGCACCCTTTCAATTTCCGGCGCCCACCAATGCTCCCCGGTGCGAGCGATGAACTCGACCGCTTCCTCGATCGAGCGGAGCGCCGCCTCCGTCTGGCCGTGATCTTTGTCCGCCTCCGCGAGCAGGCTGAGGAAATAGCTCAGTCCCAGCCGTGAATTGGTTTCCTGCCAATGGGTCAGGCCGCGGCGGATGCGTTCCGACGTGGCCGCGGGCTCGTGTGCGTTCGAGGCAGCCCAGCCGAGCAGCACTTCTGTCCAGCCGACCCAGAACTGGAATGCGCGGTCCTTGGAAAATTTCAGCGCTTCTTCCGCCAACTCGGCGGTGCGTTTGCGGTCGCCGCAGAACTGATAGGTCCAAGCAGCGAAGCTTTTCGACAGGGCGATGCTGAATTTGTGCTCGATGTCGTGGGCGATTTCGATGGCGCGCTCGCTCTCGCGCCGCGCCCGGTCGGGATAGCCGAGCAGCCAGTCGGCCCAGCCGGCATAGGCATACGAGGCGACCCAGGGATCGACGACATCGAAAGTCAGCAGCCGGGTGCGCGCCTGCGGCGTCGCCTCGGTGTCGATGACGTGCTGCAAATGCAACCTGGCCCGTTCGATTTCGCCCATGTAGAACAGCGTCGCGCCGATCGCGCGATTGGCGGCGATGTCGAACACGAGGTCATCGGATTGCCGCGCCAGGTTCGACAGTTGGTCCGTCAATTCGAGCGCTTCCCGGTAGTTCGCCCGCAATAGGTAGAAGCGCCACATGCCGTAGACCACCGGGAACAGATCGGGGGTTTCTCCCATGCCGCCGCACAGCTTGCGCGCCCGTGTGTAAGTCTGCTCCAGTTGGTGCGACGCGTATCCCTCGGCCGAGGCCAGCGGGACGGCAACCGTGATCAGGATCTTCAGTTCCTGGTGATCGCGCTCCGGCGAGGGCGGCAGAGCGTCGATCTGCTTGAGCGCTTTGGTAAAATGATCGATCGCCTCGCGGTTACCCGATCTGGCCATCGCCTTCTGCCCGGCGCGCACCCAATAGAAGATCGCCTTGTCGGGCTGGCGCGCCTGCGTGTAGTGGTGGGCCAGGATTTCCGGATCGGCAGCGGCGATGTCCGGCGATATCGTCTCCAGCATCCGGGCGATGCGCAGATGATAGAACACTCGGCGGCTCTTCAGCAGAGTCTGATAGGCAGCATCCTGGACCAGCGCGTGCTTGAACTTGTAGGTCGATTCCGGCGGCACGCCGTAGGCGAAGATGAGCTCGGACTCGGCCAGGGAGGCGAGGGCGGAGTCGAGTTCCTGCGCGGTCTTCGGCTCAGCGACGGCAGCGAGCAGGGCGTAGTCGAAAACCCGCCCGATGCAGGCGGCGATCTGGGCCACGTCGCGCGCCGGCGCCAGCCGGTCGAGCCGCGCCATGAGCGAGTCCTGCAGGCTGTCTGGAATCGCGAAGGCCGACAGCGGCTCGCTCAGATCATAGTGATCGCCGGCGTCGATCAGCAGTCCGGTTTCGAGCACCGTTCGGGTCAATTCCTCGACGAATAGTGGGATACCGTCGGTTTTCGATAGAATGTGCTGGACCAACTCCGCCGGCAACGTCTTGCCCTCGGCGACGCGGTTGATGATGGCTGTGCCTTCCGTCCGCCCCAGTCGGCTTAGCGTGATCGAGGAGATATGCGCCTGACCGTCCCAGTGGCTCGTGAATTCCGGCCGGAACGTGACAATCAGCAGCAGCCGTAGTTCCGGCGCCCGCTCGATGACCAGGTTGAACATTTCGATCGAGGTCGGATCCAGCCAGTGGGCATCCTCGACGATCATCAGGATCGGCCGGTCGCTGCTAAACCCTTCGATCAGGCGGACAAGCGCGGCAAGCGTCTCGCGTTTCAGCACGCGCGTATCGCCATCGGGCACCCGGTATCGGTCGCCGGTCGGCACGGACATCATCGCGGCGACCAGCGGCACGGTTTCGCCAAGGTCGCAGCCAGAGGCTTCGATGAAGGTCTCGAGCTTTCTGAGCCTGACTTCGGGCGTCTCGCCCGGCTGCCAGTGGGCGGCGCGTTCGAAGTGCTCGATCGTGGGAAACAGCGCGCTGTTGGCGTGGTAGTTCGAGCAGAACATCCGCACGTCGCGTTTGGTCTCGCTGCCCAGGCGCTTTAGCAGCGCCTGGGTCAGGCGCGACTTGCCAATGCCGGGCTCGCCGGTCAGCATGACGACCTGTCCGCTGCCGGCCTTGGCAAGACTCCAGCGCCGCAGCAGCAGATCGATTTCCTCCTCCCGTCCGATGAGCGGCACCAGCGACTTGCCGTGCAGAGCTTCGAAGCGTCCTTCGGCGTCACCTTTGCCGAGCACTTTCCAGGCGTGCATCGGTTGCGGGATCCCCTTGAGAACGCTCACGCCAAGATCCTCGACGCTGAAGATATCGCCGATGAGCCGACGTGTGCTCGCGGCAATGACAATTTCGCCCGGCTCCGCCACCCCCTGCAGCCGCGCTGCCAGGTTCGGCGTGTCACCGACGACGGAGCGCTCCTGCGCTTCTCCCTCTCCGACCAGATCGCCGACCACGACAAGGCCTGTGGCGATGCCCACTCGCACCGCCAGCGGCTTTAGTGACGGAGTTTGGATTTCGCCGACGCCCTCGACGATCAGGCGCGCCGCCCGCACGGCCCGTTCGGCAGCGTCCTCATGTGCGCGCGGCCAGCCGAAATAGGCCACCACACCGTCGCCCGCGAATTTGGCGACGTGGCCTTCGAAGCGGGCCACGACACCGGCCACAGTGTCCTGGTAGGCGAGGATCAGATCCCGCATGTCCTCTGGATCGAGCCCGGCGGATAAGGCCGTCGAGCCGACGAGATCGCAGAACATCACTGTCAGGTGCCGGCGTTCTGCGGCGGATGCCGCCTCGGTGGCCGGTACACCGGATGACGGCTCGGATGCGGGCTCTCGCCCATTGTGCGCCTCGGCGTCAGACGCGACGGAGCGCGGGACACCATGCAGCTTGGCAATCGCCTTCAGCAGCTTGAGGCGGTGGCCGAGCGGCACCTGCAGTTCCTTCAGGTGCTCTTCCGTCAGCTCGCCCAGGACATCGTCGTCGATTGCGTTCTCAGCAAACAAATCCGCATAAAGGCCGAGACCGATGCCATCCAGCCAAGCGGCGACATTCATGACATCGTAGTCCTTTGGTGAGGACACGGAAATTTAAAGTCTGGACCAGCCTCTTGGTAGAATGCAGCGCATGTATTCCCTTGCGGAATTATATGGCTTGAGTGTACGCAGCATTGTATTGATTTAGCAAGCGTCCAAGAAGACGTTGCGGAAAAGAAAGACGGCCGGCCGAACCAGCCGGCGCAGCGTTTATCAACCCCAGGAGCGGGCTGACGACACCAAAGCTTTTCCCCGCGGATCTCCTGGGTGTCGACGTGAAAACCGAGACACCTACGTTCAGCTTCTCTTGTGCTCGTGCTGGTCCAGCCGCGGCGGGTTCTTGTAGCGGAACCGGGAGAGATAATCCGACAGCGCGAGGCGTTCGATCTCGGCATCAAGTCCGAGGTCGTCCGGACGCAGGAGTTATACGAAAGTGAACCTGGCCGGGGCATCAGCCTCCGGGCAGCGCTGGCAAAGGCGGCTCACCGAGAGATGCAGCTTCAGGAGACCAGTCTGTGATCTGCTTGCATTCGCGTGGCGGGTGCCTTGCGTGCCACGCTCAGAACAGGCCGAGCAGGGCCATCACCACGACACTAAGGACGATGGAGATGGCAATGGATCCCAAGCAGCCCAAGCGATTGGAAAAGAACAAGAACATCAATCGTATCCGCCGTTGATCGGAATACACCGGGATGGGAGTGAGGATCTGGGGGAAACAACGGCTCGAAGCCATCCAATGGCGGTGGGAGAGGGACTTACCTCGAACCTTCTCCAGTTCGCCGGAGCGGTATCGCCTCGCGGATCTGGTTCCGCACTCGATGCGATGCTGGCCGTCTCGTAGGGTCCCCGAGCTGGGCCGACAGTTCCCGCCCTCATCCAGCGGCGAAATCTGGATCCGGCTTACGAGTTCGGGCGCGACGGCTGACGGGCCGGAGCCGGCGAGCGCGCCCCGGAGGGCGATTCGCCCCGGCGCCAGCCGAAGATCGACACTGCCGACGCCGCGATTCCGGAATCACGTTCGCCGAACGAAAGAGAGGAAGCTCCATGCTCAGCTCGGGCGTGGCCGGGGTTTTCCCGTCGCCACGGTCGAACCGAGTCAGAACGTGCCCGGCCGTGCCCATGGCCAGGGGAAACCGCTGGAATGACGCGCTACGCCGCTGCCACGCGCTTTTCCTTACGGTCGGAAAGAGCTTGCTTTGTTGCGTCCAAGGCCGCTGCGACATGCGCCTCTGTTAGTCGTCGCGCTTCCTCGGCATTTCCCGTCCGCACCGCCTCCACGATGGCAGACAATTCGCCGACCATCCGGCCCGCTCGTCCGGGCTCCGACAGGGACGTTCCCCGCAGGAGCCGGATCTGTCCGTGGATGTTGCGGAGCATCGCTTGAAGAACAGGGTTACCTGAACCCGCCGAAAGGATGGCATAGAAGCGGTTCTTTGCCTCCAGAAGCCGTTCGGCCTCGTTCGCCTCGAACGCCGCTTTGAGGTCGCTGGCCGCTCGGTAGAGCATCTCGCGATCGTCGGTCGTGGCGTTCGCGACGAAGAGGAATGCCGACAGGCCTTCGAGCTCCTTTCGGACGGTGTAGATGTGTCCCGCCTCCTCCGGAGAGAGAGATGTCACTTCGATCCCGCCTCTGGGCAATGCCCGGACCAGGCCCTCGGACTGTAGCGAGCGTAGCGCCTCACGGACGAGGGGCCGACTGACATCGAGCGCCTCGCACACCGTCCGCTCCACGATGCGGTCGCCTGGTCGCAGGTTTCCGATCTCGATCTCCGAGCGAAGGTAAACCTCGACCTGCCCGCGAACTGGCGCAGGATTGCGCTGAATGGCGGTCACCATGCCTCCTGAATGTTCATTGACGCTCCAATCTGATAGCTGATGTCATGTTGTCTGACAAACTGTTTGACTTGCGGAAATTCGTGGTCATGATCTTCTTACGCACCTCATATGACCGAAAGCCGACAGGAGTCTTCGCCAAGTGAGCCAGTCCGAAACTGCCGCAGCAGCGAAATCCAACATCTGGACGACTCTGCCTGCCAAGCCCCTCGTCAGCCGGGATAATTGGATCAGGATAATCACGGCCGTCGTCCTGATCGGATCCTGGGAGTTCTTCGGACGCAATGCCAACCCGCTTCTCGTTGCGCTGCCGTCGCAGGTCTTGATGGCGACCTGGGAAATGCTCCTGACCGGCGAGCTTCTCGAGGCGACCATCGAAAGCCTCTCCGTCTTTGCTGCCGGATTCCTGATTTCACTGGTGCTCGGCATGGCCATCGGCATCCTGATGGGCACCAGTCGGACCGCCGAAGTCGCGTTCGACCCTTATGTCAATGCGCTCTATTCGATGCCCCTCATCGCACTGGTCCCGATCCTGATGCTGTGGGTCGGCGTCGGTTTCACCTCCAAGGTGATCATCGTCGTCATGTTCGCGATCTTCCCGGTGATCATCAACACGCTCGCCGGGGTGCGCAATGTGGAGAAGAGCTATCTCGACATCGGCGTTGCGTTCGGCGCGACCCGCTGGATGACTTTCACGGGCATCGTGTTGCCTTCCGCCGTTCCTTACATCGCATCCGGCACGCGGCTCGCGGTCAGCCGCGGTATCATCGCAATGATCGTTGCAGAGTTCCTGACGTCGATCGCCGGTCTGGGCGGACTCATCATCAACTATTCAAACCAGTTCCAGACCGCCAAGGCCTTCGTGCCGGTCTTTATCCTCGCCATCCTCGGCAATCTGCTGACCCACGCGGTCAAGCTCGCCGAGGATCGCATGGGTGCCTGGCAATAGCCGATCCCGACACTTCGCAACGAAAGGAAAGCCCATGAAATCGACCCTCAAGACTAGCCTTCTCGCCTTTGCCCTAGCGGCCGCCCCGGTGACGACCGCCCTGTCCGCCGACATGGTCAAGGTGGCGCTCCCAGCAAAGATGTTTCTGAACGTCATCGAGTTCGTTGCGCAGGAAAAGGGCTTCTACGAAGCGGAGGATCTTGAGGTCGAGTTCACCCATATCGCGGACAGCTCGATCCCGGTGCGGACGCTGATCGCCGGCGACATGGACATTATTCAGGCCGGCATGGCCGAGACGCTCGTCGCGATCGGTCGCGGCGCAGAACTGAAGACAGTCGGCGGCATCCATAACGGGCTGCATTATGCGTTCTGGACGCGTCCGGATGCCGGTATCGAGTCGATTGCCGACCTGCCTGGGAAGAACGTCGCCATTTCAAGCCCAGGATCCCTGCCGCACGTCGTGACGCTGGCGCTCCTGCACAAGGAAGGCGTTCCGCAGTCGGAGATCGACAAGATCAACTGGGTATCGATCCAGGGTTCGAGCGCACGGGTCAACGGGATCATCGCCGGCGCGGTCGACGCGACGGTCGCCTCCTATTCGCCTGAGGTTGAGCGCAGCGGTAACGCCATCATTCTCGAAATCGTTGGGCCCGAGCTTCCCGACTACGTAATGATCCCGTTCGATACAACGGACCGGATGATCGAAGAGCGTCGCGATGTCCTGAAGCGCTTCATCAAGGCGCAGCTTCTCGCCACCCGCTTCGTCCTGGAGAGCAAGGACGAGACGCTCGCCGTAGCCAAAGGGCACTTCGACTACTCGGACGAGGATCTCGACGCGTTCTATAAGTTCTACATCGACGGACGCATTTGGAATCCCAACGGCACCATTGCCCCGGCAGCCGCTGAATACATGCAGGAGTTGAACGTCGAGTCAGGCCTGCAAGACGAGGTGCTGCCGGTTGAGGAGGTCCTCGATACCTCGATCGTCGAGGAAGTCATCGCGGAAATCGGTACCTACGAGAAGTAGGCGAGCTAACAGGCAGGAGCCCGTGATGTCCTCACTCTCCATAGAGCAGGTGACGAAGACATTCGTCGACAAGCGCGGAACGACGGTCGAGGCCCTTGCGGGCTTCGACCTCGACGTCCGCTCCGGCGAGTTCATCACCATCCTCGGCCCCAGTGGCTGCGGAAAGACAACAATGCTGCGCATCCTCCAGGGGCTGGAGAGCCGGTCCGGCGGACGGATATCGATCGAGGGACGGCCGATCGACGGGCCGGGCCCCGAACGGGGGTTCGTGTTCCAGCAGTACGGGCTGCTGCCTTGGATGACGTGCGGTGAGAATATCTCCTTCGCGCTGAAGGCCCGGGGTGTCGAGAAGGCACGCCACAATGAGATCATCGCGACATCGCTGGAAACCGTCGGACTTGCGGCGTTCCGGAATCACTATCCGAGACAGATGTCGGGCGGCATGCAGCAGCGTGTCGGGATCGCGCGGGCCTTGGCGATCGATCCTGATATCCTGCTCCTCGACGAGCCATTCGGTGCTCTCGACGCGCTGACCCGCGAGATTTTGCAAAATGAGATGCTCTCGCTCTCCGAACGCATGAAGAAGACAATCCTCTTCGTCACGCACTCGATCGATGAGGCGATCATCTTGGCAGACCGGGTCGTCGTCATGTCGGCGAGACCCGGACGCATCGACCAGATCATTGATATCGACATAGAGCGTCCGCGGGCGGGCAAGGGCGAGAGCATTCGCGAGGGGGCGCGGTTTATCGAGTACCGGCGGCTTCTCTGGGGTCTCCTGATGGAGAAGCACGCGGCATGACAGACGCTATGCTTCGAGACCACGAGTGGCAGTACAATCCAAGGGTCTCGACCCCGGACGCCGACGGCTATCGCGATAGGGCTTCCGCAGCCTCGACCTCAATGCGGGCAAGACGACCGGATGCAATCTACGATATCCCCTACGGCCCAGGGGGGAACGACCGGCTTGACATCTTCCCCGGCACTCCGGGAGGCCCCGCGCACCTTTTCCTGCACGGCGGTTATTGGCGGGGACGCGACAAGGCCGACTACAGCTATCTGGCCGATACCTTCAACTCCGCCGGAATCTCCCTCTTCGTCGCCAACTACGACTTGTGTCCCAGTGTAAGACTCGCCGATATTGTTCGTCAGACGCGCCTGTGCATGTCGGCCTTCCCCGCGGTCGCCGCGGACGCCGGATGCGATGTCGGGCAGCTGTCGGCGTCCGGTCACAGCGCCGGTGCGCAACTTCTTGCGATGTGCATGGTCGAGAGTGCGAGAATCCCGGACGGGATGAAGAGCGTTACCCTCGTCAGTGGCATTTACGACGTCTCCCACGTTCTTAGCATCTCGATCAACGAGACCATCGGCCTCACGCAGGCAGACGTTGCCCCTCTGAGTCCCCTGCATCTGCCGCTCAATGGCGATCGCACGGTGGTCGACGTTATCGTGGGGGGAGACGAGAGTGCGGGGTGGATTGCCCAGTCGGCTCTCTTCGCCGAACGCTGCCAAACGATTGGCCTTGATGCGAGGCTCCTTGTGCAGCCGGGCGAGAACCACTTCTCCATCATGGAGAGCTATGGCGACCCTGGCCACGACCTGGCTCGCCGGATCGTCACGCTTTGCATCTGAACCACAGAGAATTCGATGATTCACGTATCAGAAGAAAACGCCCGTCGAGTGGTCGGGCTTCGCACTGCCATGGATGCCGTCCGCAAGAGCTTCGTTGATCTCCACGAAGGTCGCTGCCGGCTCCTGCCGGTCGTCCGAGAAGGCCTCTCGAACCGTCTCGGAACATTTGGCGTCAAGTCGGCGGAGTACGACAGCCTTGGCCTTGTCGGGCTCAAGGCCGGCGGCTACTGGCCCGGAAACACCGGGAACAACGCCCGGCTGACCAACCACCAGTCGACGACTCTTCTGATCGACGCGACGTCTGGGCTGGCGCTCGCCTCGGTGGAGGCAAATTGGCTCACTGAGGCCCGCACTGCGGCAGCCGGGGCGGTGGCCATGGACGTGCTCGCCAGAAAGGACGCGAATACACTCGGCATATTCGGAACGGGCATGCAGGCCCGCAGCCAGATCGAAGCGGCGCTGCTCGCCCGGCAGTTCACGACGATCCGGATTTGCGGCCGTAACCCGGCGACAACCACTGCTCTTGTGGCGGCCACTCGCCAAGCCCACCCCGGCATCGAGGTCGTGGTAACCGGCGCGGAGGATACTGTTCGCGCATCGGACGTGCTTATTACGGTGACGCCGTCTAAAGAAGCGCTCTTTGCGCCCGAATGGGTGCCCGATGGGCAGCACATCAACGCCATGGGGGCCGACACCGTCGGCAAGCGCGAGTTGCCAAGGGCCCTCTTGGGAAGGGCGCGCCTATTCCACGATGACTTAGGCCAGTCGGAATTCCTGGGCGAGTTCCAAGGCTACGAGGACCATGCCGACAAATCGGTCTCGATCGGCAGCGTCCTGGCAAATGCCTCAGCTTTCTCCCGCTCCGAGACCGACGTGACCATCTTCGATGGCACGGGTGTCGCCGTACAGGATATTGCCGTGAGCTGGGTCGCCTACAAGGCAGCTTAGCCACCGCCCGTGGATAGCCATACTCGCTTAAGTTTAAGGAGCCTAAGGCCCGCTGCTCAACTACTAATATATTGGCGGCGTATTTATCCACAGGACCCGCGTTTCCTCATCCGCAGCATTGCTGAAGCGATGAGGACGTCGGCTCCTAAAGGTAAAACTGTCTCCCGGGTAGAGAAGGAGGCGCTTATCATCGACCCAAAGTTCGAGAGCACCGCTCAGGACCACCCCTCCTTCTTCTCCGTCATGTGAGAAAACGTCGTCGCCTGTCGACCCACCCGGCGACAGGACGATCATGAGCAATTCGAGGGTGCCGATCGGCTGGGGCGTCAACAGTTCCTTCACAAGGCGCTTCTCCCCGAAGTCCAGGGTTCGCCGTTCATTCTTGCGCACGACCAGCCCCGCTTCTTCCTCTGCATGAATATCCTCTCGATCCACTGCAGGCATCTTACTGTGATCGCTGAACAGCGTTCCGACGGGGATTTTGAGACCGTGACTAAGGGCATAGAGGGAGCGGACCGATGGCGACGTCAGACCACGCTCGATCTTGCTGATCATGCTGACAGACAAACCCGTCAGCTCCGACGCCTGCTCCAGGCTCAGTCCTTGCTGCTTACGGTGGAAGCGTACGCTTCGACCTACCGCCTCATCCGGCCGGCGCTCCATAGTAACCATGTGAGCCTTCCTCAATCTCTTTCCACTCCGCTTTGACAAGCTACAGGACAAATGACAAGATTTTTTGATTGCAAGTCAAAATTTACCCGCCTAGGTTTGGAACGTCATTCAAGGAAGCGCGCAATCGATGAGTGTTGAGCACCCCGATTCTTTCTGGCGAGCCACTGCCAACAGCGGGGAGCAGTTCTCCGTCCTTGACAGCGACCGCAGCACCGAAACGTTGATCATCGGGGGCGGCTTCACCGGTCTTTCCACCGCGCGGGAGCTTTTGAGCCGGGGAAGGGAATGTCTGGTTCTAGAGGCTCACGACATCGGCTGGGGGGCGAGCGGCCGGACCGGCGGCTTTGCCGTTCCTCGGTTCAAAATGAATTATTCCACCCTGGCACTGAAATACGGGCACGAGGTTGCCCACACACTGTACCTTCAGGCGTTGGAGGCAGTCGACAGCGTCGCAGAGACCGTCGAATCCTATAAGATCGACTGCAGCTTTCAAAGAAACGGCCACCTGACACCAGCACATACTCACACTGCGCTGACAGGCCTCCAGGCAGATGTCGATTGGTTGCGAAGTCACGCGAATGACAGCACCGCGAGGATCATGGGGCTGGATGAGACCTCCGAGGCCCTCGGTACCACGGTTTATAAGGGCGCCTACCTCGACCCCCGTGGCGCTTGCCTCCACCCCTTCAACTACACGCGCGGCCTCGCTCGTGGACTCGAGGCGCGGGGCGTTCCCATTATGACAAATAGCCCGGTCGTGTCGCTCCACCGCGACGGCGACCGTTGGGTTGCCCGGACGCCAGCCGGAGCCGTGCGAGCAAAAAGCGTAGTGCTGGCAACGAACGCTTACACACGGCCTCTTCTTCCCAGAGACGATCTCAATCGCAGGGTCGTTCCGGTGGCCTCCTCGGTCATCACCACGCGGCCGTTGAATTCGAATGAGAGGAAAAAGACCCTCCCATGCGAGTTGCCGGTTACGGACACGCGGCGCCTCGTCAGCTACTTCCGGATACTGCCTACGGGCCAGCTGATGTTTGGCGGCCGCGGAGACATCACCGGGCGCCGCGATGACCCGGCCGTGTACCGCACGCTCGAGCGCCAGCTGGCGCTGACCTACCCCCATCTGCAGGGGATCGAGATTGAGGAACGATGGGCCGGTATGGTCGCCGTCACGCTCGACTCCTTCCCCCACATCGGCAAGCTCGAGGACAATGTCTTCTACGCGCTGGGCTATGGCGGCCGGGGCGTTGCGCTGTCCAGTCTTATGGGTCGTCGCCTCGCGGCCCTCGTCTCTGGCGAGAGAATCGATCCCGGTCCGATGGGCGACGACGACTTCACCACGGTTCCCTTCCACGCGTGGCGGCGAACCGGCATGCGGATCATGGCGCGCTATTACCAGATCCGCGACCGTTTTGAACGATAGGAAGCAGACCAGACCATGATCGAGATCGGCGTTGATATTGGCGGCACCTTCACAGACGTCGTCTGCCGTGCCCCCAATCAGCCACTGCGGGTGATGAAAGTCCCGACCACGCGTGCAGATCCAAGCCGTGCCGTGTTGGAAGCTGTCCGTCAGCTAAGGGAGCAATGGGATGTCGCGCCGGAGGACGTCGCGCGCTTCGTACACGGCACAACAGTCGCCACAAACGCAGTGCTTGAGCGGAAGGGTCCTAAGACTGGACTTCTGACAACGGCGGGATTCAAGGACATCCTCGAGATCGGCCGGCAGATGCGGCAGACGATGTATGCCGCCGTGCTTGAACCGGAGGTGCCTGCCTATCTCGCACCGGGTGCACTGCGCTTCGAGATTGGCGAGCGCATATCCTTCGACGGCGAGATTGTGCGGCCGCTCGACGAGCAGGACGTTTTGGACGCAGCTGCGGCCCTTGTCGCGGCCGGCGTTGAGGGCATCGCCATCTGCTTCCTTTTCTCCTTCGTCAATCCAGTGCATGAGCGGCGTACGGCCGAGATCATCCGCGAGGCCTATCCGGACCTCGCTTTGTCGCTATCGTGCGAAGTCGATCCGGCGTTCCGAGAGTACGAGCGGACGGTAGTCACGACCTTCGACGCCTACATCAAGCCGGTGATTGACCGCTACCTCGCTAATCTCGAGCGGGGCTTGGAGCAGGCAGGCGTGCCGGCGCCTTTGCAAATAATGCAATCTCGCGGCGGCATCGCAACGAGCGAAGTCGCTCGTCAGCGACCGGTCCGACTATTTCTTTCTGGCCCTGCCGCCGGAGTCGTCGGTGCACGGATGGTTGGTCAGTCAGCCGGTATCACGAACCTCATCAGCGTGGACATCGGTGGCACGAGCTCCGACATCGCGCTGATCCGCGCAGGCGAGCCGCTGATCCGTCCAGAAGGTCATGTCGCGGGCTACAACATCCGCGTGCCGATGGTAGACGTGAATGCTATCGGCTCAGGAGGCGGTTCGATCGCTTGGCTCGACCCCGCTGGCGGCCTTCGCGTCGGCCCCCATTCAGCGGGCTCCGAGCCCGGGCCGGCCTGCTACGACCGCGGCGGCGAAAACGCTACCGTAACGGACGCTTCGATCGTCCTCGGATATCTGGATCCCGATTACTTCGCCGGAGGAACGGTGAAGCTCAGGCCCGAACTTTCGCATAAAGTAATAGAGGAGAAGGTAGCTCGACCGCTCGGCTTATCGGTCGAGGAGGCGGCGCTCGGCATCCACCGTGTCGTCAACACCCAGATGACCGAGGGGATCCGTCTTGTGTCGATCCGCCAGGGCTATGACCCCCGCGACTTCGCGCTCTTGCCGCTCGGAGGCGCGGGCGGAATCCACGCCGTGCCGCTCGCGGACGAACTCGGCATCACGCGTATCCTCATTGCTCGCCACCCGGGTGTGCTGTCTGCGACCGGCCTCTTGTCCGCAGTCGTCGAGCACGAGATGTCGGCTGCCTTCCCGCGCAGGGTCGACGAGTTGTCGCTGCCGGAAATGCGCGCCTCCCTTGAAGAGCTGGACCACCGATGTGGCGAGCTGATGAAAAAGGAGCGCGTCCGCTCGGAAGACGTCGAGATCAGCTACTTCGCCGATGTCTGCTTTGTCGGGCAGTCACACTATCTCGAGGTGCCGTTTATTCCCGGCGAGGATACGGCCTCGGAGCTACGCAACGGCTTCCGTGCCGCCCACCGCCGCATCTTTGGCCATGCTGCGGATACACCTACCCAGGTCGTCAACCTGCGGGCAATCCACCGCGCCGGCGGCGAAACAATTTCCGATGAGCCCTCCGCTCCGGCGGCCGGCGAGAATGCGTGCAAGGGGACGCGACAGATCGTGGTGCCGGGCTACGAGGGCAAATTCGAAGCTGCGATCTACGACCGCGAGCGTCTGGCGCCCGGTGTGACGCTGGTCGGACCCGCCGTGCTCGAGCAGGCCGACACGACAACTGTCGTGCCCGTCGGTTGGTCGATCCGCGTCATCGAGGGCGGCAACGTCCTCCTCTCCCGCGACGGAGCCAAGGGCTGATGAACAATATGCCGCAGAAGATCGATCCGATCACCCTCGAGGTTGTCCGCAATAAGCTCGACGGCATTGCCAACGAGATGGAGTCCACGCTCCTCAGGTCGTCCTTCTCGCCTATCGTGCGCGAAGGGCTCGATGCGTCCGCGAGCCTGTTCACGCTCGAAGGCGAGTCGCTGGCGCAAGCGGTCGCCATTCCGATCCATCTCGCGACGATGATTCCTGTGGTCCGCCGGATCACGAGCGAATTCCCGCCGTCAACGATGGCGGAGGGCGACATCTACCTGATGAACGACCCTTATCTCGGCGGCACGCATCTCCCCGACATAGCGCTTGTCATGCCGATCTTCGCCGACGGCCGGCCAATTGCCTTTGCCGCTACGATGACGCACCACCAGGATGTCGGCGGCATGTCACCCGGCTCTATCCCAACGAACGCCACGGAAATCTACCAAGAGGGCCTGCGCCTACCCCCGCTCAAGTTTCGGGATGGGCCGGACCGCTTCGACGAGACAATTATCAGGATCCTCCGGCTCAACAGCCGCATTCCCGATACGTTCATGGGCGACATCCACGCGCAGGTGTCGGCCTGCACGGTGGGTGCGCAGCGCGTGGCGGCGCTTGCTCAAAGCCATGGCGGCAACATGATGCTGTCGCTGTTCGCCGAGCTGCTCGACCGGTCCGAGCAGATGACCCGTGAGGCGCTCCGGAAGATCCCCGAGGGCACCTACACCTATGTCGATTACAACGACAATGACGGGATCGAGCTCGATAAGCGGATCCGCATCGAGGTCGCCGTCACAATCAAGGACGGTACTTTCACCTGCGACTTCACGGGCACTAACCCGCAGGTGCGCGGCCCCTTCAACGTCGTGCCGTCGGGTAGCCAGGCGGCTGCGTACTTCGCGCTGCGCACAATCACTGGCGTTGAAATACCTACAAACGGCGGCTGCTTCCGCTCGGTCGAGCTTGTTCTGCCCGAAGGCAGCATCCTGAACCCGCGAGAGCCGGCGCCGGTCAACTCGCGGACCGCCACCATCAAGCGCGCGACGGGAGCAATCCTTGGAGCGCTACGCGGCATCCTGCCCGAAGTCGTCGGCGCGGACGCGGCGGGTGAGATGCTCGCGCTTATGTTCGGCGGCACCGACCGCGACGGTCGGCGCTACGTCGTCGGCGAGCTGATCGCCGGAGGCAGCGGCGCCGGCCCTCGAAGCGACGGTGTCGACGTCATTGAGACCGACGCGACGAACTGTATGAACCTGCCGGTAGAGTCGTTCGAGCGCGATGCCCCAATCCGAATCAACTCGACCCGGCTGCGCCGCAATTCCGGCGGCGCCGGGCGGCAGCGGGGCGGCCTCGGCATCGAGCGGGAATACGAGATTCTTGCGGGGGAGGTCGTCTTTACGCATCGCGGCGAGCGTCACTTCTGCGCCCCTGCCGGCGCTGATGGCGGCGACTCGGGCATGATGGCTCGGTCCGTGATCTACCGTGCGAGCGGCGAAGAGGAGGTCGTGCCCTCCAAGCTCGTCACCCGCCTGTTCCCCGGCGACCGAGTGTTGATCGAGACGGCCGGTGGCGGCGGCTTCGGTCCCGCGATCGACCGACCAAGGAGTCTCGTGCATGCCGATGTCGCCAACGGAAAGGTCACTGCTGAGCAGGCGCGAGAGCTCTATCGGCTAGACGAGACTGAGTAGAGAGAGTGGAAGCAGAACGAACCTAAAATAGTCTCACAGGAGAATTTGCGATGATCAAGCAACTGGTTCTGAAAGCCACGTTGGCGGCTTTTCTCATGAGCTCGGCGTCTGCCGCACTCCTGGGAGTAGATGCCGCGCGCGCGGCTGACAGCGAGTGGAAGATGCACATTGTCTGGGTTCCCGCGCGCCCGGAGGCGCAGGCGTACCAGAATTTTGCAGACCGGGTGAGCGAGCAGGCGGGTGACGCGCTTGACGTCAAGCTGTTCACGGGCGGGAGCCTCGGCGTCAAGGATGCAGACCTGCTGAGAATCCTGCCGCGCGGCAACATCATCCAAGCGGCCGGCCTCTATCCGGGCTATCTGACTCGCGACAAGCCACAATACGCCTACACGCTGCCCCCGGGCGTGGTGGCGCAACCCGAGACCCTGAAGGAGATCTTGCCCGAGCTTCGGGAACTCTATGAGGCCACTTACGACGAAGTTGGCATCAAGCTCCTCGGCTTCGTTGGCCACGCGGTTCGCGATACGCACATCATGTGCAAGGAGCCCCTGAGCTCCCTCGAGCAGCTTCGCGGCAAAAAGGTCCGTGTTTGGGAGCAGTTCCATGTTGACGTTCTGGAGAAACTGGGCATCTCGGCGCAGATCGTAGGCCAAAACGACCTTTATGTTGCGATGCAGACGGGGGTGATTGACTGCGCGGTTTATCCGATTGGCCTTGCCGTATCGGTATCGCTTCAGGAGGTCGCGCCGTACGCGAGCTATCTCTTCCCCTATGTTCTGCACCCGCTGAACCTCCTCGCCTCGCAGGAGGCCTTCGACGCACTGTCGCCCGAGGTGCAGGAGATTGTCACGAAGACGGCGGCAGAAGTCGAGCAGGAGTCCTTCGCGTCCTATCTCAGCGGCGTCAACGATGAGGCGGCGCTGAAGGTCTTTCGGGAGGACGGCGGCCAACTCCTCGATCCGTTCCCGGAGGAAGACCAGCAAGCCTTCGTGAATGCCGCACGCGAGACCTGGCAGGAACTGTCCGCAGCCGGCGGCGAGGCGGGCCAGGCCACCTACGACACGCTGAGTAAGGCGATCGAATAAGCAAGGCGAGGGGCGGGCGCCAGAGGCGTCCTCCCGACCGCTCGATTACGTCCACGCGCACCGAACAATGGCCGGAGGCCGACAATCTTGCAGCCCATCCTGCGCTGGTCAAACAGGCTCGCCTCAATGCTTGCGAGCATCGCTGCGATCCTTGCCATCAGCATGTCGATCTTCGTCGTCCTGGCATCGGTCATGCGATACTTGGTCGGATCTCCTTTCGCTTTCACCGAAGAGCTCGTCGGGCTTTTGTTCACGGCGATGATCTTCGCCGGTATCCCGGTGGCGACGCTCCGCCGCTCCCACATCGCAGTGACTATCGTGCCCGACCTCTTGGGGCCTGTGGCGAGGCGGTTCATTGACCGGAGCGCCTACGCCATCCTCGCCGTCTTCTGCCTCTGGTTCGGCATGCTCACCTGGGACTACCTGCAGATCACGCTCGCGCTCGACGCGCGTAGCGCCGGAAGCCGCCTTGTTCTATGGCCATGGACAGCCGTGCTTCCCTTATCCTGCTTCCTGTCAGGCCTTGCCGCGCTGCTAAGGATCTTAGTGCCGGAGAGCGGCCACGAGGACCGAACTCATCTGGGAGCCGAGTAATGGTGTGGTGGATCCTCCTCGCCGGTTTCGCGATTACTGCGATCACGGGAGTCCCGATCGGCATTGGCCTCGCGTTGACCGGCATGGCGATCCTCCAGTTTGTTGTGGGCAACGCAACCGACCTTGCCGTCAACGCGGTGTGGAACGTCTTCACAGACTTCACGCTGAGCGCCGTCCCGCTCTTCATCTTCATGGGCGAGATCATGCTCGTCAGCGGCGTGAGCGGTAAACTCTACTCGGCTGTCGCGCCGCTTTTCACGCGGGTGCCGGGCAAGCTCCTCCATACGAACATCGCCGTCAGCGCCCTGTTCGGCGCGGTCTCGGGAGCTAGCACGTCAACTGCTGCGGCTATCGGATCGGTCGCCTACCCTGAGCTGGAGAAACGAGGCTACAAGCCAAGCGTAGTCGTAGGAACACTCGCGGCAGGCGGTACGCTGGGCCTGCTCATCCCGCCGAGCCTGTCACTCCTCATCTACGGAGCGACACAACAGGTTTCCATCGGTCAGCTGTTCCTCGCTGGGCTCGTACCAGGCCTGATGCTGGCGGTCATGATGATGCTGTACATCGGTATTGTCACGAGCCGTACCGCCGGCGTCGTCCCGGACGATGGTGAGCGTGTTGGGCTCCGACCGGCGCTGCGGATGCTCTTGCCCATCTGGCCGATTGGTTTTCTCATCTTTTCCGTCCTCGGTACGATATACACAGGGCTAGCGACCCCAACAGAGGCCGCAGGACTGGGCGTCGCGGCGGCGGCCATCCTCGGCTTCCTCTGGGGCGAACTCACGGCTCTGAAATTGTGGAACGCGTTTGTCCACTCCGTGCAGGTTTTTGTATCGATCGGCGTCGTGATGCTTGGCGCCCTTATCCTCGCGCAAGCCATCTCGATCCTCGGCCTGCCAATCGAGGTAATGTCATGGATCGAATCCATGAACCTTACGCCCATCATGGTTCTAGTCCTGATCAGCGTGTTCTACCTCGTTCTCGGTTGCTTCTTTGACGGCATTTCTTTGATGCTCATGACACTGCCGATCGTGTTCCCAGTCATGACCGGCGTCGGCTTCGATCCCGTTTGGCTCGGCGTCATCATCACGATCCTCATCGAGATCGGCATGCTCACGCCGCCAGTCGGTATGAACCTCTATGTCCTTACCGGCATAACAGGGAACCGTGTCACGCTGCTGCAGGCCGCATATGCCTCTCTTCCCTTTTGGATCCTGCTTCTCTTGGGTGTGGTCATACTGACGGTGTTTCCGGCGATCGTTCTTTTCCTCCCCAGAACGCTCTTCTGATGCAGCGGTCCTCAGGCGTATTTTATCCGCGCCGAGGGCGGCTGGCCGCCGTACTGCTGCTCTTCGGAGTGGCTTACTTTCTGTCTCTGTTCTTTCGAACGGTCAACGCGATACTTGCGACGAAGCTCGAGGCAGATCTAGGCCTCGATGCAGCGTCGCTCGGGCTTCTCACTGCCGCCTACTTTTTGGGATTAGGGCTGACGCAGATCCCGATTGGGCTCTGCCTTGACGCCTACGGTCCTCGGCGCGTTCAGGCGGTCCTTCTCCTCATAGCCGCCCTCGGGATAGGAGCCTTCGGGCTCCTTGAATCTGTGCCGCTCCTCGTAGTCGCACGCGCCTTGATCGGGATCGGCCTCGCCGGGTGCCTTGTGGCAGCCTATCAAGTCTCGAGCCTGTGGGTGGTACCGGAGCGGGCGCCACTCGCCAACGGCCTTTACCTAGCCGTAGGCGGGCTGGGCGTGCTAGCTGCCACGACCCCCGTGGAGTTCATGATGGATTTCATGAGTTGGCGCGAGTTGTTCGTCTTCGTTGCCGTTGGCACTGCACTCGTCGCCATCGCCGTCGCCGTGGTCACTCCCGATCCGCCGATGCACGAGGCAACTTCGTGGGCGGAGCGGATATCAGGTCTCGCAGTCGTAACGCGCAACGAGGAGTTTCGTCGCTATTTGCCGATGACTGCGCTCTGCTTCGGCACCGGCACTGCGATGCAAGGGCTGTGGGCGTCGACCTGGCTGCGTGACGTAGCCGGCTATGACAGCAACGCGATCGCGTGGTCGCTGACGGCTATGGCCTTGGCCCTGACGGTGGGCTCGGCTGCGGGCGGCGTGGCAAGCGTCCTCGTCGAGCGTATGGGCTTTCATCTGACGCACGTGGTGCTCGGCAACGCGATCCTGTTCGTCGCGGCCGAAATTGGCATCCTCCTTGCGCCGCTTCCAATCGCTCCTGCATTCTGGATCCTCTTCGCGTTGACCTACAATGCCGTAACCCTTTCCTACGCTCACGTGGCTCGCTCGCAGCCAATTGCCTTCGTGGGGCGCTCCAACACACTGATGAACACGGCAGTCATCCTCACAACCTTTGCCTTGCAGTATGGCCTAGGGCTATTCCTCTCGCGAACGTCGCAATGGTTTCCAGAACGAGCGTATTCAATCGCAATTGCCACACTGATGATCTTGCAGATCTGCGCAATTGCCTGGTGCTGCTGGCCGCTCCTGAAAAGGAGATCATGAGCGTCATACGGACGTGCCTGCCAGGGCCGCTTGTAGTTTCACAAACGGCCATGGTCATCGCCTCCGCGGTGCCCGGCCGCCCAAGGTGCACCGCGTTGGGCCGGTAAAGTGGCCGATATTGCGTCTTCATGTTCAAGAGTGGTGACGGTCACCCAGCCTTGCCGGTTGAAGCACTGACCGAGGTATTTCCATGCTTGAGCCACACTACCAAGCGTTCATCGTGGAAGGCGCTACCCTGCAGCTGCGCCATATCAGCACGGGACGGCCTGTGCTGTTGGCCCATGGCGTGCCCGCGACGTGGAAACCCTCGCTCCCGTCGCAGACCGTCTGGGTGTGCATTTCGAAGCCATCTCCGTATCCCGCAAATATGCAGGATTAGGACCGTACGGGATGCGCTCCTCCGGGACCGAGGGACAGCTTCTGGATCTGCGCGATCTGATTTTGGCACTCAATCGCGGACCCGTGCATCTTGTGGACTGGTCCTATTCGGCTCATGCAGCGCTGGCATGTGCCGTCCGACACCCTGAAATGATCCGATCGCTCTTGGTGTGCGAGCCGGCTTTCCGACGTTCGTCACGGACCCCCGCGATTGCCACGGGTCGCGTCCCCATAGGGGTTGACGCGCGGCCTACACTTGGAGCATACCAAGCACAGATAAAAAGGTTAACGCCCTCGGCTTTCCAGCGAGGGCGTTTTGCTTTTACGGTGCCCGCTGCGCACGACGCATAGCTTAGCTTTGTGAGCCAGCGCTCAATCCTACATTTCGCGCCACTTGGAGCGTCTCGAAGACTCGGAGTTTTTTTCCCGGGCTTTTGCATTTTCGTGTCTCTTGCCTGGCTCGACCGTTCGAGCAGCCAAAGGGGAGTTTGCAATGCCATCACGTGAGTTTGGTCGGCCCCCACCGGGTGGTCCAAGGCAAATCTTAGTTCATGAGCGGCCTTTGCGCCAAGGCTGGCGTGGCCGGCGAAGCTGGTCCGGATGGCGAAGCCGGCCATTGCAGGACCTGCGGTG
>NZ_JACSGS010000023.1:0-30719 GCF_014334315.1 Aurantimonas sp. DM33-3
ATCGACCTGCCGCAGCTTCGCGACGATCTCTTCAGGCTTGTGCTTCTTCTGCGGCATGCTCTCGTCCTCCAATGGCTGAAAAACCATACTTCAGGGAGGACCACTTCAGTGGGGGCAGACCAATCGATGCCGACATACAGATGCAGCTTGCCTTCCGCCGTCTGCACGTCGGCAATGTCAATGTGGAAGAAGCCGATCGGGTAGGCCTTGAACTTCTTCTTTGCCGGCTTGTCACCTTCGACATCGGGAAGGCGGGAGATGCAGTTGCGCTGAAGGCAACGGTGAAGCGATGAGCGGGTCAGGTGGGGGATCGTCGCCTGCAAGGCGTAGAGGCAGTCGTCGAGCGGCAACAAGGTGTGTCTGCGGAAGGCGACGATGATTGCCTCTTCCTCGGGTGTCAGAACGCTGGATCTCGGGGCCTTAGGTCCGGTCGGCAGGTCGGCGACCGAGGTCCGCTGCTTCCATTTCGCGACGGTCTTCTGGTTGATTCCGTAGCGCTGCGCCAGAGCCCTCAGGCTCTCTTGACTATGCTGTATCGCTCGACGGACCGCCTCTGTCGTCGTGGCGCATCCATGAAGAACTTGGACCATAGCGCATCCTTCCATCCCTGCGAAAAGACTGCACCATCAAAACCCGGGATCAAACAACAACGACAACGGCGAAGTATATCCGGTAAGCTCAAGGTAGCCTTTCCCGCCGGGTGTGCGGACGGCGCCCTCCCAGTAGACCGGCAGGCCGGTGGCGCGGCCATCGAGTTCCTGGTCCTCGAACAGCGGCGACAACTGGAAGCTGCGCTCGCCCTCCGGCAGACGCAGCGTCAGGATCTGTTCGACGGGATAGAGCGCATCGGTGCGGGGCGAGCGCCAGCGCCGGACGGCGGTGAAGGTCACGTCGCCGGGCGCCAAGCGGGTAACGCTGCCGTCCGGACGGCGCAGCGAGCCCCCGGCCCAGACCGTCCGGTTGTCGCGATCGCGGATGCGGAAGGCGACCAGCGCGCCGCCGTCGTCGAGATTGAGGCCGACCCATTCCCAGCCGACCGCCCCGGGCGAAAGGAAGTTGGGGGACCACTCGCGATCGAGCCATGCCGTGCCGGTAACGCTCAATGCCGCTCCCTCGCGCGTCAACGTCCCGGCGACTTCCAAATGAGGCATGGAGTAATAGTGGCTGGCATCGTCGGGGTCCGGCCCCTTGCGGCTGTAGCCCTTGTCCCCTTGCAGGAAGATCTCCTGCGTCGGGGTAAGCGTCAAAGCGAGAGCGAAGTCGGGCGTCGACACCTCGGTGGTGAAGCGCCCGTCCGGTTCGCGTTCAAGGCTCCAGTCGCGCAAGACGACGGCGGCATCACCGGTGGGCGCCTCGGCGATGCCAAAACCGGCGCGCGCGGCCAGCTCTCCGTGCAGGAGATGGCCAACATCCGGGTCCGACAGGGCGGCATGGGCGAACAGCACCTGGGCGGGCGCGAAACGGCTGGGATTGGCCGGATCAACCTCTGGCCGGCTGCGGAAGAACGTCACCTGGAAGCCGAGTTCGCGTCCCTCTTCGGTGGTCAGCCAGCCGGTGACGTACCACCATTCGAGGCGGAAGTCCGGATGCGCGCCGTGATCGCCCGGGAAGGCAAGGGCGACGCCGGGCTGCACCCGGGCGAATTGGCTGTCGGCCCGGACCGCCACCGTGGCGCCGAGGAGGAGCGCGAGGATCGCGGCGAGCCAGCGCATCACCAGTCCTCCCGGACGGCGAGCACAGCGTCCGTTGCGGTCGCCCGCCGCCCCGCCAGGATGGCGGTGACGGACGCGGCAAAGACGAGTGCGGCGAAGACGGCGACGATCGTGCCGACCGGCACGATCGTCGCCATCGTCCAGTTGAACGATTGCGGGTTGATGACGTGGATCAGAATTTGGCTGAGCGCGCCTCCGAGCAACACGCCGGCGACGCCGCCGATGGTACCGAGCAACGCGCCTTCGATACCCAGCATCGCCATGATCTGCCGTTTCTCCAGGCCGAGATGGGCCAACATGCCGAACTCACGGACCCTTCCGATTGTCTGCGAGGACATCGTCGCGGCCACACCCGCGAGGCCGACGAGGATCGCCACCGCCTGAAGCACATAGGTGACGGCGAAGCTGCGGTCGAACAGCTCCAGCGCGAAGCGGCGTAGCGTCGCGGGCTGGGCGATCGAGACCGAGGATCGCAGCTCGGCGGGAAGTGCGTCGACAAGCGCGCGGCCGACAGTGTCCGGGTCGGCTCCGGGATCGATCGTCACGGCCGCCTCGTCGCGTTCCGTGTCGCCGGTGAGGCTGGTATAATTCTCGCCGTGGATCACGAGCGCGCCCTGCTGGCGGGAATAGTCACGCCAGATCCCGGAAACCGTGAACGCTTCTCCATCGCCGATGGGCAGGTCTACCGTATCGCCGACGCGCCAGCCGTAGATGCGGGCAGCCGGCTCGGACACCCACACCGGGATCGATCCCGGAAGCTGCGCCGGGGCTTCCTCAAGCAGGACGAGCGACCCCTCCGGGCTCTGCCCGTCGACGGAACGAGCGATCAGGGCGACGGGCGGCTGATCGGGTGAGAGCGTCAGCGGGATCTGGCGGCTGAAAGCAAGGCCGGCGACGCCCGGCACGCCTGCCAGCCGGACCTGAAGCGCAGGATCGAAGCCAGCGCTGCCCTCGGCGCGCAGATAGAGATCGGACGACAGCACCTCGACCAGCCAATCGTCCACCGCCCCCCGGAAGCTCGTGACCATCGTTGCCATCGCGATCACCAGCGCGGTGCTGGCGACGATGCCGCAGAGCGCCGTCGCCGCCTCGGCAGGGGCGCCGTGCACATGGCGGACACTGAGAAGGAACGGCACGCTGGTGGTCCGGCGCACGGCCAGCGGGGCCAAGAGCCGGCGCGCCAGCCAAGGCACGCCCGCGACGCCGCCAGCCAGAAGCAGCGCGATGCCAATGAAGCCGAATATCGGCAGGCCGCCGGCGGGCGGCAGCAGGGCCGACAGCGCACCGGCAGCGATCAGCACGAGCGCCGGCAGGAACGGCACGTCCGAGCGCGGGTCGAGCATGTCGCCGCTGTTCTTCAGCGCGGGGGCGGGCGCTGCCTGCGAAGCGGCACGGGCGGGCAGTATGCTGCCGAGCATGGCGGCGGCAATGCCGAGCGCGAAGAACACGGTGGCAGCAAGCGGCTGGAAGACGATGCGCACATCGCCGTCCCGGAAGTAGCCCGCGCCGAGATCGCCGCCGAACCAGCGCAGCGTGAAGGTGGCAAGTGCTGCCCCGAGGCCAAGGCCGAGCAGCGCGCCGACGATGCCGATCGCAAGGCCTTCCAGCGCCACCACCGCGACGATGCCGCGGCGGGGCAGGCCGAGTGTGCGCACCAGCGCAAAGGCGCGAAGCCGCCGCGCCACCGACAGCGACTGCGCCGAGAAGACGAGAAAGCCGCCGGTGACGAGCGCCACCAGGGCCAGCATGTCGAGATTGACGCGGTAGGCGCGCGACAGGGCGCTTCCCTGGGTGAGTTCGGTCTCGTCGCTTCCCAGGACGACATCGCCCGGCAGCCATTGCGAAAGGGATCGCTCGGCCGCCCCCCGGTCAGCGAGGCTGAGATCGACACGGTCGAGGCTACCGAGCCTGTCGAAACGCCATTGCGCGGCGGCGATGTCCATGACGGCGATCGCCTGCCCGTCCGCGACGGCGGGCAGAATCCCGGCGATGACCAATTCCACTGAGCGGCCGTTGGCGCTGACGGCCAGCATATCCCCGACCGCGCGGCCGGTCACATCCAGCACGGCGCGCGAGACGAACAGGGCGCGCTCGTCGAAGACATTGGCACTGCCGGTGTCGGGTCCGCCCGATTGCTGGCCGACGAGGCTCGGCGTCACGGCGGCTGCGCGGAGAATGTCGAGCCCGAGCAGCGTCAAGCGCGCTTCGCCAGCTTGCACCTCGAGCGCAACGACGGGGCTTGCATCCCGGACACCGACGGTATCGAGGATCCGCGGATAGAGCATCTCGTCGAAGCCAAGTGGGCTTGCCGCGCGCACCTGTAGGTCGGCCGCGCCGTTGACGCTGCGCACGGCGCCGTCGAAGGAGGCGAGCGCCGATCCGTTGATCAGGTGGATCGCAAAGCCGAGCGCGACCCCGACGGCGATGGCGATCATCGTGCCGAGGAAGCGCGCCGGATGGGCGCGCGCTTCGCCGAGGATGAGCCATCTGAGCGCCAGGCGGGCGGAGACAAGATCCGTGCTAGTCGTCATGGCGTTCCACGAGCCCTTCGGCGGTCAGCGTCAGGACGCGATCGGCGATCCGGGCAGTGGTCCGGGAATGGGTGACGATAACCCCAGCCGCGCCGCCCTGCCGCACGGCGTTCGCGAAGAGCGCGAGCACCTTGCCAGCCGTATCGGGATCGAGATTGCCAGTCGGCTCGTCTGCAAGGATCAGCGCCGGCCGATGCACCAACGCACGCGCGATCGCGACCCGCTGCATCTCTCCGCCGGAGAGGTCGCGCGCATAGCCATCGCCGCGCTCGCCGAGGCCGACCGCGTCGAGCATCTCGTCGGCGCGTGCGTCGATCGTCGCGGCGTCGGCGGAAACGAGGGCCAGCGGCAAGGCGACGTTCTGGCGCAGCGTCAGATAGGGAAGGATATGGAAGGCCTGGAACACGAAGCCCATGCGCTCGCGCCGCAACCGCGTCCGCTGCGTCTCGTCGAGCGCGCACAGCGCCACGCCCTCGATCGAAACTTCCCCTACATCGCTGCCGTCGAGTCCGGCGATGATGTTCAGCAGCGTCGACTTGCCAACGCCGGACTCGCCCACAATCGCCACCAGCTCTCCCGCCGCGACGGCAAGGTCGAGATCGGCGAAGAGACGCCGCCGGCCCGGCACCGACTTGGCGAGGGCGCGGACCGTCAAGGTGGTTGCAGGATCGTTCAAGAAGGGGTCTTTCGTGGAAGCAAACCAAGCGGGATCAGGATCGATGCTACAGGACGTTGCCTCGCGTTCCCAACTCGCAGCCAGCTCGCTCGAGGATGACTGCATTTAGATCCTCCAGAAAGCACTCGCTATGGCGATAACGGACGCAGGCATCGCCGAGCTTTGTGGTGGATCGACTGCGCGAGGAGCGGGCCGTCGGTCACCGAGGTGGCGATCAGCCGCAGGGCTGACGAGTGACGTGCCCTCACTCAGGAAGCTTCGGGCCGCCCAAGACCTGCGCCGGAAAAAATTTCCACGCTGCCAGCGACCACCAGCGTTGGACCGTCGTTGCGTCGGGAGAATCAGCGCAACGGCAAACGGCGTTTGAGGAAGTAATAGGGGCGTTTAGCCCTTTCGGTATCGATGGCAGTTGGATCACCACCCGTTTGAGCCTGCCCCGATCCGCGGTCGACGACATGGCAGTGGATCCCAACCGACTGACTGGATAATTGCGTCAAAGCTGATGACCCAGCCAACTCAGGACACCGCATCCGGTTCGGGCCGTCGACGCAGATGCGGCTTCGACTGGAAGGCCCAGCCGTCCTCGTAGCGATCGGTCAGATCACTGACGCGGCGTTCGGCGCCGTCACGGTCGAAGCCGAGTTTCACCAGACGTCAGCTCCCGGGCTGCGCCGGCCCCGATCGGCTAGCGCAGCAGGCGGTCTTCGACGGAGCGCAGATGCGTCCGCATGGCGTTCTGGGCGGCGTCGGGGCTGCGCTGGGCGATGGCGTCGACGACGCGGTCGTGTTCGGCAAAGCTGCCGTGCTCGGCCGGCGGGCGCGGGCCCTCGCGCACCACGCGGCCCCAGGAGACCATGCGCCGCAGGGTGTTCAACTGGTCGAACAGCGCCAGAAGCGTGGTCGAGCCGCTGGCCTCGGCGATCTGGCGGTGGAACTCATTGTCCAGCGCCTCGTATTCCCGCCATGTCGCGGCCTGCCGCGTGCGGTCCGTCGTCAGTTGCAGCCGGCCGATCGCCGAGGCCGAGGCATGCAGCGCCGCGTCGCGGGCGATCGCCGGCTCCAGCGCCGCCCTGGCGCGCATCACGTCGGCGGGGCTGACCTTGCGGGCCAGCTGGTCGAAGGGGCCGGCGGAATCATCGGGCTCCTGATCGGTCAGGAAGGTGCCCTTGCCGACATGCCGCCACAGCCGGTTTTCCTGCTCCAGCACGCCCAGCGCCTGGCGCAGATCGCTGCGCTTCAGTCCGAGTTCGACGCACAGGACCCGTTCGGGCGGCAGGCGCTGGCCCGGCTGCAGTCCGCGGTCGGCGATGAAGGCGCGCAATTGCGCCAGTGCCGACTGGCCCGACAATTGCGCATCCGGGGCATCCGCACGCTGTGACGGCGGGCTGGAATCGTCGAGCATGGCCAAAACGGTCTCTATTGGTTCGCTAAACGCGGATTGATTTCGATTGATTAGCCGGGTGGAATCTGGGATGCAAGGACATCGTTGCTTCAAGGAGAGCCGTCTTCATGCCGAACTACGCGATCAATCCGCCCCCGGTCGTCACCCTTCCGATCGAAGGGTCGGACGCGGAGTTCCCCGTTCGCCGCGTCTATTGCATCGGCCGCAACTACGCCGCCCATGCCATCGAGATGGGGCATGATCCGGACCGGGAGCCGCCGTTCTTCTTCCAGAAGAACCCGAACAATCTGACGGTCGGCGACAGTTTCCCGTATCCGCCCAAGTCCGAGGACGTGCACCACGAGATCGAGATGGTCGTGGCACTGAAGTCTGGCGGCGTGAACATCCCGGTGGATGCCGCGCTCGATCACGTCTGGGGCTATGGCGTGGGCCTCGACATGACGCGGCGCGACCTGCAGGGCGAGGCCAAGAAAATGGGCCGCCCCTGGGAAATCGGCAAGGCGTTCGAGGCCTCGGCCCCGGTCAGCGCACTGCGCCCGGTGTCGGAGGTCGGGCATCCTGCGTCCGGCCTGGTCGAGCTCAAGGTGAATGGCGAGGCAAAGCAGACCGGGGACCTGAACCAGATGATCTGGAAGGTGCCCGAGATGATCTCCTACCTGTCGGATTATTTCGAGCTCGCGGCCGGCGACGTCATCATGACCGGCACGCCCTCGGGCGTCGGCGCCGTGGTCAAGGGCGACGTCATGGAATGCCATGTCGCCGGCGTTGGCGACCTGAAAGTCACCGTCGTCTGAGCCTGTCTCAGACCGGCTGTCGGCCCGAAATGGCCGGCAGCACCCGGTCGCGCACGGAATCGAGATGGGCGCGCATGCACTGCGCGGCGCCATTGGCATCCCGGGCCTCGATAGCCGCGCAAATTGCGTCGTGTTCCGGGAAACTCTTGTGGTCGCGGGACGGCAGGCTGGTCGTGCGCGGCTGTCCCCACACCGTCGACCGCCGCACCACGTTCAACATGTCGAACAGGTGGATGAGCAGCTTGTTGTGGGTCGCCTTGGCGACGGCGTGGTGGAGCTTGTTGTCCCACGCCTCGTAGCTGCGCCAGTCCGACGCTGTACGACAGCGGACCCGGCAGGCATCGATTTCCTCGAAATCCGACCGCGTTCCGTGGACCGCCGCGAGCCGCGCCAGTTCCGGCTCGACCGCAAGGCGTGCGGCGATCACCTGGGCCGGGCTCGCCAGTTCGCCCAGATAGGCCATGTCGGCGAGGTTCAGGACGGAGCGCGCGCCGATGAAGGTGCCGCGGCCGACATGCCGCCAGATCAGGCCATCACTTTCCAACTCGGCCAGGGCCTTGCGCAACTCGCCGCGCGTGACGCCGAACTCCCGGCTCAGCTCGCGCTCCGGTGGCAGCCGTTCGTTGTGACGGAAGCGCCGCTCGGCGATGTACTGCTTGATCTGCTCGGCCAGGGACACGGTGATCATGGCGCGATGCTAGACCAATTGTCGCATTGGTTAAATGCGAAAACTATCCGGCGCCAGAAAACCTGCTAGCATCGCTTCGTCAAGTCAGACGCCCGCCGGGCCGGTCAACAGGGTCCGACACACTGTAATTGCTGTGTATTCGCCGTGACATGGCGCCTTTTCATCCGGTGGTCGCCTGTCCGGCAACGTGACATCGCCAACTGCCTGTACGCCTTCAAAACGATGGACATCTGAACCAATGCGCCTTGCTACGATCAAGCTCTCTTCGGGACCGGCCTGCGCGGTGGAGATGCCCGCCGGGGGGTATCTGCCGGTGGCGGCCGCCGCCGCGGCGACGGGATCGAGCGAGCCGGCGCTGCTGGACGGACGCCTCCAGGCGCTGATCGAGGGCGGGGATGCGGCGCTGGCGGCCCTCGCCCAGCTGGTTTCCGCAGCCGAGGCCGGCGAGGCGGCGCTTGCGGCCCTGATCGTTGCGCCGGGCGATGCGGACCTGCTCGCGCCGCTGCCGCGTCCGGAAAAGAACGTCTTCTGTGTCGGGCGCAATTACGCCGAGCACATCGCCGAGGGCGCGCGGGCGCAGAACGCCGTCGTGAACGTCACCGAGGTACCGGTCTTCTTCACCAAGCCGAGGACGGCGGTGATCGGGGAGGGCGCGACCATTCCGCTGTTTCCCCATGTCTCGACCCATATCGACTACGAGGTCGAGCTTGCGGTCATCATCGGCAAGGCGGGCCGTGACATCGCCAGGGACGACGCCTACGCGCACGTCTTCGGCTACACCATCCTCAACGACGTCACCGCGCGCGACGTGCAGCGCCGACATGGCGGGCAGTACTTCAAGGGGAAGGGACTCGACGGGTCCTGCCCGATGGGGCCGGTGGTGGTGACGAAGGAGGAACTTCCCGACCCGCAGAACACCGGCCTGCGGCTGTTCGTGAATGGCGAGCGCCGCCAGAACAGCACGACGGCGCAGATGATCTTCGACATTCCCGCGCTGATCGCGTCCCTCTCGGAAGGGCTGACGCTGGAGCCGGGCGATGTCCTGGCGACTGGCACGCCGTCGGGCGTCGGCTATGCCATGGAGCCGCCCCGCTTCCTGACGGATGGCGACGAGGTGGTCTGCGAAATCGATGGAATTGGGCGTCTGACCAACACGGTCCGCCCTGCATGAACCAACCGGCCGACAGAGCTGGAGGTAGGAGACTGCGCATCTAACATTCTGGGAGGAATGACATGCTGAACAGACGAATCTTCACAGCGCTCTTGGCCGGGGCCATGGCGGCGACACCGCTGGCCATGGCAGGGCCCGCATCCGCACAGGACATGACGAAGGTCACCTTCGTCCAGCCCAGCCCCTCCGCCATCAATTCGTTCAACGTGTTCGTCGCCATCGGCGAGGGATATTTCGCGGAGGAAGGCCTCGACGTCTCGGTCGAGGCGATCAACGGCTCCGGCGCCGTCCTGCAGGCCCTGTCCTCGGGCCAGGCCCAGTTCGGCCGGCCGGGTCCGGGACCGGTCCTCGCCGCCCGCAGCCGCGGCGTCGACGTGGTGTTCATCTACAATTTCGCCGCCCGCTCCAATTTCGGCATCGTCGTGCCGGAAGCCAGCGAGATCCAGGCGCCCGAAGAGCTGAAGGGCAAGGTCGTCGGCACCGGCACCGCGGATGGGGCCGAGGTCGGATTTGCCCGCAACGTACTGTCGGGCTCGGGCCTGACCGAAGGCACCGACTATACCTTCCTGACCGTCGGCGATGGCGGACCGGCCGTCGCGGCCTTTTCGCAGGATGCCATCGCGGCCTATTCGTCCTCGACCGCGGATGCCGCGATCCTGAACCAGCGCGGGCAGGCGGTGCGCGACATCACCCCGCCGGAATACGCGCGCTTCTTCGGCAACGGCTTCGCCACGACAGGCGAGTTGATCCGCGACGATCCGGAGCTCGTCGAGAAGTTCGTGCGGGCGATCCACAAGGGGCATGTCTTCGCGGTCGACGATGCCAACCGCGACAAGGTGCTGGAGCACATGGCGGCCGGCAATCCGCAGGAGAGCGAGGATCGCGACTTCGCCGCGGCCCTGTTCGATGCGGTGCGCAGCAAGACCGTCCCGGTCGACCAGTCCAAGGGCCTCGGCTACCAGCCGCCCGAAGTCTGGGAAGAATGGCAGGAGGTCCAGGTCACCGGTGGTGAAATGGCCGAGCCGCTGGCCGACCTGACCGAAGCGTACACCAATGACTTCACGATGAAGGTCAACGGGAGCGCACAGTAATGCAGGCTGCCGCAACCCTGATCGAGCCGACGGAGAGCCATAGCGAGCTCGTCTATCAGCTCCGAAACGTGGGCAAGACCTACGCCCGCAATGCGATCACGGCACTGGAAGGGGTCAATCTGACCCTGACCCGGGGCAGCTTCTCGGCCGTGATCGGGTCCAGTGGTTGCGGCAAGTCGACCTTGCTGAAGATCATGTCGGGATTGATCCCGCCATCCACGGGGCGGGTGGTTCTCCAGGACCGCCCCGTGACCGGCCCGCGCCGCGACATCGGCATGATGTTCCAGCAGGCGACCCTGTTTCCCTGGCGCACCACGCTGCAGAACATCGTGTTGCCGATCGAGATCCGCGACGGACGGGCGGCCGCCAAGGCTGCGCAGGAGCCGGCCCGCGAACTCTTGGAGCTCGTCGGCCTGAAGGGGTTCGAGAATTCCTATCCCGGCGATCTGTCCGGCGGCATGGCGCAGCGCGCCTCGATCTGCCGGATGCTGATCACCGAGCCGGCCGTGTTGCTGCTCGACGAGCCGTTCAGTGCGCTGGACGAACTCACCCGCGACTTCATGAACATGGAACTGCAGCGCATCTGCATGTCGCGCAACGCGACCGCCTTCCTGGTCACCCACTCGATCCAGGAAGCGGTGATCCTGTCGGACGTGGTCTATGTGATGAAGCCGCGCCCCGGCCGGATTGCCGAAGTGGTCGAGATCGACCTGCCCCGTCCCCGCACGCTCGACATGATGACGACGCCGAAATTCGGCGAGATCGTCGAACATATCCGGAGCCGTCTGGACAAGGAGGCATTCATATGACGGGTCTCGAACGGATCGCCGATCGGGCGCCGACGGCGGAAGACGATACGGTCTGGACGGTCCATGTCGGCTGGCTGGACAGCGTGCCGCGCAGCATCCAGATGCTGTTCGTGTTCGGGGTCTTCGTGCTGGTCTGGGACCTCATCACCCGTTTCGGCCTCGTCAGCCCGATCATCCTGCCGACGCCCGGCGAGACGCTGGCCGACATGATCTTCGTCGGCAAGAACATCCTGACCGGCGGCTACATGCTGCCGGCGCTCTGGATCACGCTGAAGGAGGTGTTCTACGGCTTCCTTCTCGCCATCGCGATCGGCTTCAGCCTCGGCGTGATCGTTGGCGAGACGGCTTTCGGGGAACGGGCGATCATGCCCTATCTCGTGGCCATCGACACGATGCCCAAGGTCGCCTTCGCGCCGCTCTTCGTCGCCTGGCTTGGCTTCGACATCGACAGCAAGGTGGCGCTGGGCGCCTTCATCGCGACCTTCCCCATCGTGGTGGGGACCGCGGCCGGGCTGCATGCCGCCGACACCAACAGCCGCAACCTGTTCAAGACGATGGGCGCCACACGCTGGCAGGCGCTGACCAAGATGAAGCTGCCGATGGCGCTGCCGCAGATCTTCACCGGTCTGAAGATCGGCTCGGTCGGCGTGATGGCGGGGGCGATCACCGTCGAGTTTCTCGGCGGCGGCAAGGGGTTCGGCGAGCTGATCCGCATTGCGGCCAGCCAGTTGAACACGCCGCGGGTGTTCTCGCTGATCTTCTACCTGTCCTTCGTGGGGCTCGGCCTCTTCGCCTTCGTGTCCTGGGTCCAGCGCCGCTTCGTGTTCTGGCACAAGGAACGGGTCTCGACCGTCACGGAGGGCTAGGGTGTGACCGGGGCACCTGTTTCGGGGGCGACGCTGGCGGATTTCGCCGCCCGCGCCTTCACCAGCCTCCGGGTTCCCGAAGCGGATGCCCGGGCGGTGGCCGACCTGATGGTCGAGGCGGACCTTCTCGGCTACGACACCCATGGCCTGTTCCGCCTGCGCCAATATGTGAACCGCCTGGGGGACGGCGGCTGCAACCCGGCGGCTGCGCCGCATGTCCTGCGCGAGAGCGTCGCCACGGCGCTGATCGATGGTGACAACGGCCTCGGCCAGCTGGCGATGGCGCAGGCCTGCGACATGGCGATTACCAAGGCGAGTCAGGCGGGGATCGGCTGGGTGGGCGTGCGCGGCGGCAACCATGCCGGGCCCGCCGCCCTCTATGTCCGGCCTCAGGCCAAGGCCGGGATGATCGGCATCTGCGCCGCCGTCGGCAGCGCCAATCACGTCGCGCCCTATGGCGGCACCGACCTGCTTCTCGGCACGAACCCCATCGCCTGCGCCACGCCGGGCGGGGCGGACCCCTTCGTTCTGGACATGGCGACCACCGTCGCCGCGATGGGCAAGATCAAGACCCTGGCCCAGAAGGGCGAGCCGATGCCCGAGGGCTGGATGGTCGGCCGCGACGGCAAGCCGCTGACCGACCCGAACCGGAAGGACGAGGGGTTCCTCCTGCCGATCGGCGGGCCTAAGGGCTACGGTCTCGCCATGGTCATCGGGCTTCTGGCGGGCGTCCTGAACGGCGCCGCCTTCGGGTCCGACGTGGTGGATTTCACCAAGGACACCGAGAGCCCGACCAATACGGGCCAGTTCGTCGCCGCCATCGACATCGCGGCCTTCGGCGACCTCGGCGACTTCACCGCGACGGCAAACCGCGTCTTTGCCGAGATGCGCGCCTCCACGCCGCTGCCGGGCTATCCGGCGGTCCGCGTGCCCGGCGACGGACGCGAGGCGGCGCGCACGCAGCGCGTCGCCGAAGGCATCGCCCTGCACCCGGCGCTGCGGGCCGAGCTCGATCGCATCGCGCAGGATCTGGCCATCGCCCCGCTCTGAGGGCGGTTGGTCCGGCTCGCAACCTGCGTTCCCACGAATGTGCCAACTGCCAATCGATCGACACGCCGTTCGCGCGGTGCGCCATTCGGAGCAATATGTCGCGGATCGTTTTGCCCTCCCGCCCGTTCGATGGTGCGGATTTTTCAAAGGGCGGGACATGCATCATTCGACGACGAGCCAGGATCGCAGGAGCGGGAACAAACGGGTCTTCCCGCTGCATCCCATCGGGGTCGTCGCCGCCATGATCGCAAGGCGGGTCTCGGACGACCGGCGTCCGCTGATCTACATCGCCGAGACCGGCCGGCGCCGGCACGATATCTTCGCGCTGGCCAGCATCCTCGCGGGCCCCGGCTCGGTCTGCGAGCTCGACGCGCCGGACGGGTTTCCCGGCGACGGCCTGCCGGTGACGGTGGCGACCGCCGGCAACAGGATGGCGATGCTGCGCTGGCTTCTCGACGAGGAGAAGCGTCCCTCCGTCCTGATCACCACCCCGGCGGCGCTGATCCGCAAGGTCCCGCCGAAATCGGTCTGGGAGGGGCTGCATCTGGAAATCCGGGTCGGCGAGACGCTCGACCAGACCGCCCTGCAGGCGAAGCTGCAGCATCTCGGCTACTGGCTTGACGACCGGGTCGATGAGCCGGGCGAGGCGGCGTTTCGCGGCAAGGTGCTGGAGATCTTCCCTGCCGCGGCGCCGCGGCCGTGCCGGATCGAGCATGAGGACGGGGTGGTGACCGCGATCCGCTCCTATGATCCGGTCAGCCAGCGCTCCGTCACCGAAACCGACTGCCTCATCGTCGATCCGGCCAGCGAGATCGTCGGAGCCGACGATGGCGCCACGGGCCGGCAGGAGATCGATGGCGAAACGCTTCAGACCGGCGCGCCCGACAGCGAACGGTTCCTCTGCCGCCAATACGAACAGGCCGAGACGGTCTTCGACTATCTGCAGGATGCGGACATGGTGCTGGAGACCGGCGCCGAGATCCGCGCCGACGAGGTCTTCGATGCCCTGCAGCGGATCGATGCGGACGATCCGCACCGGCACGCCGTTCACGCCGATCACCTGGACCGCGAGACCTGGGACACGCTCGTCGCGGAGCGGGTGACGGCGCTCGTCGACGATTTGGAAGCCGACTATTCCGTGCCGGTCTTCGCGACGGAGCGGCAGCCCTACAAGGCGCTGGCCTCCTTCGTGGAGCCGCTGCGCGACGACGGCTACCGCATCGTCCTGGCGGGGCCCGACGGCCGCGTCATGCGATCGGCAGCCCGCAAGGCCGGCACGGCGCTTGACGGCACGTTCGAGCCGGCCGCGGACTGGGATGCGATCTGCAACGCCGCGCCGTCGTCGCTGCTGCTCTTCGACGCACCGATCACGGAAGGGTTCGTCACCGCCGAAAGCGGTGTCGCCGTCATCAGCCTCCGCAACCTCGAAGGCCAGAAGGCGGCTGCCGCGGTTGCCGGCCCGTCGGACGGGTTCGCGCCGCAGGTCGATACCTTCCTGACCGGCGACCGGGTCGTCCATATCGAACACGGGGTCGCGGTTCTCGACGGCCTCGTGCCGATCGATCCGAACGGCAATGGCGGTGACCCCGAAGGCGAGGCCCTGAGCCTGCGCTATCGCAATGACGAGACGCTGCTGGTGCCGATGTCCGACATCGGCGCGGTCTGGCGCTATGGCGGTGCCTCCACCGACGTGACGCTCGACGATCTGAAGGGCCGGACATGGCAGAAGCGCCGTGACGAGATCTTCGGGGCGATTTCGGTGACCGCCGACCGCATGGTCGAACGGCTCAAGGAGAAGGCCGAGGCGAAGGCGCCGAAGATCGTGCCGGACCGGGTCTCCTTCGAGCGGTTCTGCGCGCGCTTCGCCTATGAGCTGACGGCGGACCAGAACAATGCGTGCCTGGACGTTCTCGACGATCTGGCGTCCGGCCGTCCGATGGAGCGCCTGGTCTGCGGCGATGTCGGCTACGGCAAGACGGAGGTGGCGCTGCGCGCCGCCGCCGCCGCGGTCTTCTCCGGCAGGCAGGTTGCGGTGATCGCGCCGACGACGGTTCTGGCCCAGCAGCATTTTCGCGAGTTTTCGGCCCGCTTCGGCGCTCAGGGCGTCGAGATCGTCCGGCTGTCGCGCCTTGTCGGCAAGGACGAAGCGGATGCCGCCAGGGCGGCCATGAAGGACGGGACCGCGAAGATTATCGTCGGGACCCACGCCATCCTCTCAGGCGATCTGGCCTTCGACGATCTGGCGCTGGTGATCATCGACGAGGAACAGCGCTTCGGCAGCGAGCAGAAGGCCGCGATGCGCACGCTGGCCGAAGGCGTCCATATTCTCACGATGACGGCGACACCCATCCCGCGCACCCTCCAGTCCGGTTTCGTCGGGCTGAGCGATCTCAGCATCATCGCGACCCCGCCCAACCGGCGAAGCCCGGTGAAGACGCGGGTCGGGCCGTTCGACGACGCCCCGGTCCGCGACGCCCTGGCGGCGGAGCGTGCGCGCGGCGGGCAGAGCTTCGTCGTCTGCCCGCGCATCGAGGATCTCGAGCCGATGGCGGCGAAGCTGCAGGAACTCGTGCCGGAGCAGACGACGGTCACGCTGCACGGCAAGATGAAGCCCGACGAGGTGGAGGACGCGATGCTGGCCTTCGCCCATGGCGAGCACGACGTTCTCCTGGCGACCGCCATCGTGGAAAGCGGGCTCGATGTCGCCAACGCCAACACCATGGTGGTGTGCCATGCCGACCGCTTCGGTCTGGCCGAACTGCACCAGTTGCGCGGCCGGGTCGGCCGGGGCGCGCGCCGCGGCCACGTCCTTTTGACCACCGAAGCGGACAGGGAGCTCGGGGAGCACGCCCGAAGCCGGCTCGAGGCGCTGGAGGAATTCAGCACGCTCGGTGCAGGCTTCGACATCGCCGCGCGCGACCTCGATCTGCGCGGGACGGGCGAACTCCTGGGCGACGAGCAGGCCGGCCATGTCCAGACGATCGGCATCGGGCTGTATCGCAAGATCCTGGAACGCGCCGTCGCTTTGGCGCAGGGCCAGCCGGAGCCGGACGATGTCCGCCCGGTGATCGCCCTTGGGCTGCCGGCGACGATCCCGTCCGACTACGTTCCCGAACCGGATATGCGGATCGAGCTGGCGCTGCTGCTCGAACGGGTCTCGGATGCCGCGACCCTCGACGCGTCGCGGGTGGAGATCGAGGACCGGTTCGGGCCGATGCCGGCAACGCTCCTGACCCATTTCGGGCTGGCCGAACTCCGGCTTCGCTGCCGCGCGGCCGGGGTCGCGAAGCTCGATCACGGCCCGAAGGCGACGGCCTTGAGCTTCACGCCGGCAATGTCCGCAGTGCTGCAGGAGGCCGGGATCGAAGACCGGCTCGACGATGCCAAATGGTCGAAGAGCCGGCTGATCTTCCCGGCGCCCGAGGACGGCGAGACGGACCCGCTGGCGCACGCGAACGAACTGCTGGATCGCTTGGCAGCCGTGATGCCGGCGGCAGAGGAATCGGACGAAGCGTAAGCCGGGCCCGGGATTTCTCACCACCGACGATATTCAGGGGAGCATACGATCTGATACTGTCTGCCGCCGCCGTTTGCTGTAATCGTTGCGGCCTGCGTCGGCGAATGACGGATTGCCCGAGATGAACACCGCTCCAGCCATGTCCCTGAAGCCCCGGACCTACACGGGCGTCCTGGTCGTTCTGGGTGTCGCGCATCTCCTCAACGACCTCATGCAGTCGCTGATCCCGGCCATCTATCCGATCATCCAGCGCAGCTACGGGCTGGATTTCTGGCAGATCGGCATGATCACGCTGACCTTCCAGATCGCCGGCTCGCTGCTGCAGCCGCTGGTCGGCTTCTATACGGACCGGCGCCCGGCGCCCTATTCGCCGGTCATGGGGATGATGTTCACCCTGTCGGGCCTGCTCGGCCTCGCCTTTGCGACGAGCTACGGCGCCATCCTCTTCGCCGTGGCGCTGATCGGCATCGGCTCCTCGATCTTCCATCCCGAAGCCACCCGCATGGCGCGCTATGCGGCCGGCGGACGGCAGGGGCTGGCGCAGGGCATCTTCCAGGTCGGCGGTCAGGCGGGCGGTGCGCTCGGCCCGGTCTTCGCCGCGCTGATCATCGTGCCCTTGGGACAGCCGAGCCTTGCCTGGTTCACCGCCGCGGCGCTGGCGGCCATGCTGCTCCTGACCTGGATCGGCCGGCAGCAGGCGGCGATCAGCCGGCATTTCTCCGAACTGCGCGCGTCGCTGGCCGGCCAGCATGCCGACCTGCCGCGGCATGGCACGGCGACGATCGCCATCGGCCTGACGGTGCTGACGCTGCTGATGTTCTCCAAGAACGCCTATGCCGAGAGTTTCCGGTCGTTCTACACCTTCTACCTGATCGAGCGGTTCGGCCTGTCGATCCCGCAGTCGCAGATGATGCTGTTCATCTTCCTGATCTCGGCCGCCGCCGGCGCGCTGATCGGCGGGATCGTCGGCGACCGCATCGGCCGCTACCGGATCATCTGGATCTCGGTGCTCGGGCCGCTGCCGCTGACCCTTCTTCTGCCCTATGCCGATCTGTTCTGGACGGGCGTCCTGACGATCGCGATCAACCTCGTCATGGCCAGCGCCTTCGCCTCGATCCTGATCTACGCCATGGAGTTGCTGCCGAACCGGATCGGCCTCATCGGCGGCCTGTTCTATGGCCTGAACTTCGGCCTGGGCGGCATCGCTGCGGCGATCCTCGGCGGCCTTGCCGACAGCTACGGCATCGAGACCGTCTACCGCATCTGCTCGTTCCTGCCGCTGGCGGGGCTCCTGGCCTGGTTCCTGCCAAGGCTCGACACCGACCGGTATCGACCGGCGGGCTGAGGCTGGCCATCGCCGCATCGGCAGGGCACGTCTGCCGGGCGCCTGGCTATCTCAGGACGTCTGGCGCTGCCGCCATTGGCTGGGCAGCCCCCACCACGGCACCCAGGGTTCGGCATGGTGTTCGTGGTGATAGCCGAAATGGAAGCAGGAGAGCAGCGAGGCGATGTAGCCGAACTCGTTGGAACGCGCATTGTGCGCGTCGACGAAGCCGTCCTCTTCGTGCCGGTGCGGCCTGAACGTGCCGAAATAGAAGAGCTGCAGCGACGAGAGCAGGGACGGAAGCCCGTAGAACAGGACGACGTTGAGTACCGGCGCACCCAGCACCAGGATGTAGACGGCGACCACCGTGCACACGAACAGGATCGAGCGCCGGCCGAAATAGCGTAGGAAGAACGTGCGGAACCAGGGCCAGAAGCGGTCGGGCTCGTCGACGAAGAAATCTGGATCGTCGGCCGTGCCCGGCGCGTCGTGATGGGCCATGTGCGCGCCCCGGACCCGGCGCCAGGCGAAGCCGGCATAGATCGTCAGGATGAAGGCGCCGATGCCGGCGTTCAGCCGTGGCCAGCCGGGGGCGAGCGAGCCGTGCATGGCGTCATGCGCGACGATGAAGAGCCCGACGGTCAGCCAGCACTGGACGGCGATGAGGACGGGTACGAGGGGCAGCGTGCGCCATCCGACATCGAGAAAGAACACCGCGCCGACATGGATGGCGATCCATGCCGCCAGAACGCAGCCCGCCAGCGTCAGGCCGATCGCCGCCTGAAACGGCCGCAGCACCGGTTTGCGCGTGCGCGCGGAGGCGGGGGCCTGTCCGGCCGGGATGGCGACGTCGTTCATCGGGGCAAAGCTAAACATCCGGACGCCCATGAAAAGCCGAGTGCGGCGTTTCGCCCATGCTGCGGGACGCAGACCGGGGCGCCTCCCAACCGATCACGAGAGGTGCAAGGCGGCTTCGCAGCCGAGATCCGGAGAATGACGCGTCCTTGAATGCAACACTGTCACATCGGGCGTGACCATTGCGCCGAACCTCCCATATCCACGCAGGCATGAAACTCGCCTATCCGAATGCCAGAGACAGTTCGCTCGATGCGCTCGCCACCACCGGACCCGGAGGTGCGGGCCGGCCGTCGCTCGCGCTCTGCGTGCTCTTGTGCCTTGCCGCCAACGCCCTCGCGGCGCTGTCACTCTGGCTGTTCGGGCGTCCGCTGGTGCCGGTGCAGGAGCCCTTGCGCCTCTGGACGTCGAGCTTCGAACTGGTGGCGAATTCCCAGCATCTGACCGACCCCTATTCCTTCATGCATGTCCTGTTCGGGGCGGGTCTCTATGTCTTCGTCGACGGGCTGAAGCCCGGGTGGCCGGCACGCTCCAAGCTGGTGGTGGTCGTTCTGGGAAGCGTTGTCTGGGAGATCGTCGAGAACACCCCGCCGGTCGTCCGGCTGTTCAACGAAACGAGCCAGCCGGGAGCCTATGCGGGGGACAGCATCGTCAATTCGTTGAGCGACACGGCCTGCGTGACCCTCGGCTTCTTCATCGCCCGGCTCCTGGGCTGGCGCGCCACGCTGCTCGCGGCCGTCGTCGTCGAGATCGCGCTGGTCGTGTCGATCCATGACGGTCTGGTGCTCGGCACGCTGAGAGTGCTGGGCGCCGTCTGAGCCGTCCGCGCCATCGCCCTTGCGCGGTTTTTACGCGTCCGGCCGGTGCTTGGCAGCGCGGGACCTCCTCGCCATATTGACAGCATGGGCGCGCGCCAGAGCGCGAGCCCGCAACCTGCAGAGCCGCCATGTTTTTCGAGATTCTCCTCTACGCCCTGATCGTGATCGCCACCGTGGCCGCGATGGAAGCGTTTGCCTGGGCGATGCACAAATTCGTCATGCACGGGCGCAGCGGATGGGGCTGGCACAAATCCCATCACGAGGAGACCGAAGGCTTCTTCGAGAAGAACGATCTCTACGCCGTTGTCTTCAGCCTCATGGCCGTCGCCCTGTTCTTCGTCGGACAGGCGCTTTCGCCCGTTCTCCTCGCGATCGCATGGGGCATCACGCTCTACGGGCTTCTCTATTTCGTCGCCCATGACGGGCTGGTGCACCAGCGCTGGCCGTTCCGCTACGTGCCGCATCGCGGCTATGCCAAGCGCCTCGTGCAGGCGCACCGGCTTCACCACGCGGTGGAGGGGCGCGACCATTGCGTCTCCTTCGGGTTTCTCTACGCCCCGCCCATCGACAAGCTGAAGGCGGAGCTGCGCGCCTCGGGCGTGCTGGATCGCGAGCGGATCGACCGCTCGGTGACGGCGCAGGGCTCGGCCCATGCACCCGTCCGCAACTAGGCACCAGACCATGCCGGATCGCGAGACGCGCGGGGCTGCCATTGGCAGCCGGCGGGGTCTTCGGCACCTGCCCGTGGTCTCGTAATGGCGCAGAACGGCAAGGCGTATCCGACGACGCCGGACGGACGCTATTTCGTCGTGCGGGGACGGCTCTGGCGAACAAGCGACCCGTCGCTCGATCCCGAACGGCGCCAGCATCTCGTCAACGAACTGATGTCCGCCCGGCGCGCGGTCCGCGACGCCAAGGACGATGCCGCACTGAAGGCAGAGGCGCGCCAACGCGTCGACGCGGCAAAGACGAGCCTCGGCGAACGCGGGCCCGTCTGGTGGACGGACGGCACGCCCGTCCTCAATCGGCGGATGGTGGCGGGGACCGTCTATGCCGACTGGTATAAGAGCCTTGGCGACGGGTAGCGAAGCCGGGTGCCGTCACCGTCTTGGTGGGCAGGGCTGCGGGCCTTTCGCGGCACGCCCCGCCATGCGCTGTGACGATCGACGCCATGGATGACGCGCCGCTGATCCTGACACTGCGCTTCGATGCGGCGAGCTTTGCGCGTTTCGACAGGGAGCGACGGCGGCATTTTCCGCCCGAGCGCAATCTGATCCCGGCGCATCTCACCCTGTTCCATCATCTGCCGGGCGAGCGATACCGGGAGATCTGCGATGTGCTGGCCGCGCGGGCGGCGGCGCAACTGGCCTTTGCGATTCCGGTGACGTCGCTGCGGTTCCTGGGGCAGGGCACGGCCTATGCCATCGACAGCCCCGCCCTGGCCGCGCTTAGGCAGGATCTCGCCCGGCTCTGGTCCGGGCATCTGACGCGGCAGGACGCGCAGGGTTTTCGCCCGCATGTCACGATCCAGAACAAGGTCCGGGCCGCCGAAGCCAAGGCGCTTCACGACGCGATGTCGGCGGCGTTCGTGCCGTTCCAGGTGACGGCCACGGGTCTGTTGCTGTGGCACTATCGGGGAGGCCCGTGGGAGGCCGCCGGGGAGTTCGCCTTTGCGGGCTGACCGCGAACCGGGTCTGCGTCCCACGACGTCACCGTCGCCTCGCAGGCGTTCCGGCCGAGGCCGATGCCAGCCGCAAGGCTGACGGACGATGCCGTTTCAAACGATACCATCTTGCGGTTGCGCCAAACCGCGCCGTCCGCGGCGGCCAACTCATCGCCGATGGACGTATTGCCGTTGGGGGATTCCCAAGGCAGACTGGTTCGCAAATCGGAAGAGAGCCGGTCAACGGCCAGTCGAGTGAACCGGGAGGACCGAGATGAACTATTCGACGACCAGGACGGTACTTGCAGCTGCAACTGCCTTGGCGGCCTTCGCCTGGCAGGCGCCGGCCCATGCCCAGACAACCCTGACGATTGGTACCGTCAACAACAGCGACATGGTCCGCATGCAGGGGCTGTCGTCGGAATTCGAGGCGGCCCATCCCGATATCAAGCTCGACTGGGTGACGCTGGAGGAGAACATCCTGCGCCAGCGCGTGACCACCGACATCGCCACCAATGGTGGCCAGTTCGACGTCATGACCATCGGCACCTACGAGGTTCCGATCTGGGCCAAGCAGGACTGGCTGAAGCCGCTGGACGGTCTCGGAGACGATTACGACGCGGACGATCTGATCCCGGCGATCCGCAACGCCTTGTCGGTCGACGGCACACTCTACGCTGCGCCCTTCTATGCCGAGAGCGTGCTGACGCTCTATCGCACTGATCTGTTCGAGAAGGCCGGGCTGGAGATGCCCGAGCAGCCGACCTGGGACTTCATCGCCGAGGCGGCCGAGAAGATTACCGACCAGGATGCCGGCGTCTATGGCATCTGCCTGCGTGGCAAGCCGGGCTGGGGCGAGAATATGGGCTTCCTCGGCAACATGGCCCGCTCGTTCGGCGCGAATTATTTCGATGCCGACTGGCAGCCGCAATTCGAGGGCGAAGGCTGGACGAAGGCCATCACCCTGTATGTCGACCTGATGAACAAATACGGTCCTCCGGGCGCCGCCTCCAACGGCTTCAACGAGAATCTCTCGCTGTTCGGCCAGGGCAAATGCGGCATGTGGATGGACGCCTCGGTCGCCGCGTCCTTCGTGACCGATCCCAAGCAGAGCCAGGTGCCCGATCAGGTCGGTTTCGCGCCGGCGCCCTGCGGCATCGAGAACTGCCCGAACAACGGCTACAACTGGCTGTGGGCCTGGTCGCTGGCGGTCCCGGCATCGTCGGAAAAGGCCGAGGCTGCGCAGACCTTCATCGGCTGGGCCACGTCCAAGGAGTATCTCGCCCTCGTCGCCGAGAAGGAAGGCTGGGCCAACGTGCCTCCCGGCACCCGTACCTCGCTCTATGAGAACTCGGAATACACCGAGGCTGCGCCCTTCGCCGACGCGACCCTGACGGCGATCAACAATGCCGATCCGTCGATGACGGACGACAAGCCCTATGTCGGTCTGCAATTCGCCGCGATCCCTGAATTCCAGGGGCTCGGCACGGCAGTGGGCCAGCAGATGGCCGCGGCTCTGTCGGGGGCATCGACCGTCGAGCAGGCGCTGCAGCAGTCGCAGGCGATCGCGGTCCGCGAGATGACCCGCGGCGGCTACATCAAGAACTGATCCCGGGGCGCGCGACGCCCGGCGGACGATCACGGGCAAGGGCGGCCGCCGAACGAGCCGCCCTGCCGACAGGGCCGCCGGTTCGCGGGCGATGACGGGAGCGCCAAACCGCCTCGACCGCGTCCGCCGATTTCTCCGTTGGCCCGCCCTGCAATATGCGCGCGCCCGGCACCATCGCCGGGCCCGTGCGACCCGCCAGGAAAGCCGTGACGCCGTCCGCGTGGCCGGCGACCGGGTTCGAACTTCAGGCTCCGCATCACCCGGTGCGGCAGAGGGGGGAGTGTCATGGCCACCTTGCACACCAAAGCCGCGGCCCGCGCGATGATGGCGCCGGCGGTGATCGTCCTCCTGATCTGGATGGTCGTGCCGCTGGCGATGACGCTGTATTTCTCGACGCTGAACTACACGCTCTATAACCCGCTCTCCCAGCCCTTCGTCGGCTTCGAGAACTACAGCTACTTCCTCTCCGACCCGACCTTTCTCGCCGCCCTCGGCAACACGCTGGTGCTGGTGCTCGGCGTTCTCGCCATCACGGTGGGCGGCGGCATTCTGGTCGCCTTGCTGCTCGACCATGACGTCTATGGGGTGAATTTCGTCCGGCTTCTGGTGATTGCGCCGTTCTTCGTCATGCCGACCGTGGCGGCGCTGGTCTGGAAGAACATGATGATGAACCCGGTCTACGGGGTGATCGGCCAGTTCCTGACCGGGCTCGGCTTCACGCCGATCGACTGGATGACCGACGTGCCGCTTCTGTCGATCATCATCATCGTGGCCTGGCAGTGGCTGCCCTTCGCCACGCTGATCCTCCTGACCGCCCTGCAGTCCCTGTCGACCGACCAGAAGGAGGCGGCCGAGATGGACGGGGCGGGGGCGCTGTCGATCTTCTTCTACATCACCCTGCCGCATATGAGCCGGGCGATCACCGTGGTGATCCTCATCCAGACGATCTTCCTCCTGTCGATCTATGCCGAGATCCTGGTGACGACGCAGGGCGGGCCGGGATCGCAATCGACCAACATCACCTATCTCGTGGCGCAGCAGGCGACCTCCTACGGCGATATCGGCGCGGCCTCGGCCGGCGGCATCGTGGCGGTGATCCTTGCCAATATCGTCGCGATCTTCCTCGTCCGCCTGATCGGCAAGAATCTCGACGCCTGAGGAGGGCTGCCAGATGTCACGTCGCATGACCACGAGCCGCAAGATCTCGATGACGGTACTCGCATGGTTCGTCGGGCTGGTGATCTTCTTCCCGATCCTGTGGACCTTCCTGACCTCGTTCAAGACCGAGCTGCAGGCGATCTCCACCCCGGCGGTCTTCGTCGGCTTCGAATGGACGCTGGAGAACTACCGGACCATCCAGACCCAGTCGAACTACCTCCACTACATGATGAACTCGATCTATTTGTCGCTCGGCTCGACGGCGCTGGGGCTGATCTTCGCCATTCCCGCGGCCTGGGCGATGGCCTTCTCGCCGACCAAGCGAACCAAGGACATCCTCCTGTGGATGCTGTCCACCAAGATGCTGCCGGCCGTCGGCGTGCTGATCCCGATCTACCTGCTGTTCGTGCGCTTCGGCCTTCTGGATTCCCGGCTCGGCCTGATCGTCGTCCTGTTCCTGATCAACCTGCCGATCATCGTCTGGATGCTCTACACCTACTTCAAGGAGATCCCCGGCGAGATCCTCGAGGCGGCGCGCATGGACGGCGCCAATCTGCGCAAGGAGATCACCCAGGTGCTCGCGCCGATGGCGGTGCCGGGCATCGCCTCGACGGTGCTCCTGAACATCATCCTGTCGTGGAACGAAGCGTTCTGGACGCTGAACCTGACGACCTCGAACGCGGCGCCGCTGACCGCCTTCATCGCCTCGTTCTCCAGCCCGCAGGGCAATTTCTACGCCAAGCTCTCCGCGGCCTCGATGCTTGCCATCGCGCCAATCCTCATCGTCGGATGGTTTTCGCAAAAACAGCTTGTGCGTGGCCTCACCTTCGGCGCCGTCAAGTAAGGAGCTTCCGCCATGGGACAGATCCACCTCGAAAAGGTTCGCAAGACCTTCGGCGACGTCGTCATCATTCCCGAGCTCGACCTGAAGATCGAGGACGGCGAGTTCGTGGTCTTCGTCGGCCCGTCCGGCTGCGGCAAGTCCACCCTCCTGCGGCTGATCGCCGGGCTGGAGGATGTGACCGCCGGGCAGATCATGATCGACGGCCAGAACGCCACCGAACTGCCGCCCGCCAGGCGCGGCCTCGCCATGGTGTTCCAGTCCTACGCGCTCTACCCGCATATGAGCGTGCGCAAGAACATCGCCTTCCCGCTGAAGATGGCCAATATGGACAAGGCCGAGATCGACCGGCGGGTGGACTACGCGGCGAAGACGCTCAATCTCGACGACTATATCGACAGGCGGCCGGGGCAATTGTCCGGCGGCCAGCGCCAGCGCGTGGCCATCGGCCGGGCGATCGTGCGCGAACCGGCCGCGTTCCTCTTCGACGAGCCGCTTTCCAATCTCGACGCGGCGCTGCGGGTCGGCATGCGGCTGGAGATCTCCGAACTGCACCAGCGGCTGAAGACGACGATGGTCTACGTGACCCACGACCAGGTCGAGGCGATGACCATGGCCGACAAGATCGTCGTCCTGCGCGCCGGCAAGGTCGAGCAGGTGGGCTCGCCGCTCGATCTCTACACGGCGCCGCAGAACACTTTCGTCGCCGGCTTCATCGGCTCGCCGAAGATGAATCTCGTGACGGGCGCGGAGGCGCAGCGCTACGGTGTCGAGACGATCGGCATCCGCCCGGAGCATGTCACGCTGTCGACCACGGAAGGAGCCTGGACGGGCACCGTGAAGGTCGCCGAACATCTGGGCTCCGATACCTTCCTCCATGTGGAATCGCCCATTCACCACGAGCCGCTGACCGTTCGCGCCGGTGGCGAGTTCCCTGTCCATCACGGCGACACGGTCTATCTGACCCCGCAGGAAGACAAGCTGCACCGCTTCGACGGCCAGGGTCTGGCCGTCCGCTAGGACGAGGGCGGCCGGCGGGACCTCCGCCGCCCCGCAACCGTTTGCGCCCGCACAGTGTCCTGCCGTTCCGGCACGCCCCGAGCGGCCGGCAGCCGCGACGATCAGCCCGAGGAGACCTGCCATGAGCGTCCGGCTTTGCGCCGCCAATCTTCCCGACATCGCCGGTAAGGCCGCGGTGCCGAGCTACGATCGCTCGGGCCTGCGTGCCGGCATCGTGCATTTCGGCATCGGCAATTTCCATCGCTCCCATCAGGCGGTCTATCTCGACGCCCTGTTCGAGATGGGGGAGGGGCACGATTTCGCGATCCTCGGCGCGGGCGTCATGCCCTCCGACCAGGCCATGCGCGACAGGCTGGCGGGGCAGGATTACCTGACCACCGTCGTCGAGCAGGACAATGCCAGCACCAGCGCCCGGGTGACCGGCGCGATGATCGACATGTTGCCGGTGGGCGACACGCCGGCGATCGTCGAAAAACTCGCGGATCCGGCTATCCGGATCGTTTCCCTGACGGTGACCGAGGGCGGCTATTTCATCGATCCGGACGGCAAGTTCGATCCGGCCCATCCGGCGATCGTCGCCGACGCGCAGAACCCCGAGGCGCCGACGACGGTGTTCGGGCTGATCTGCGCCGGGCTGAGGACGCGACACGCGCGCGGCGTTGCGCCCTTCACAGTGATGTCCTGCGACAACATTCCCCATAACGGCAAGGTCTGCGCGGCCGCCGTGATCGGCATGGCGCGGCTGGTGGATGGCGCGCTGGCCGAATGGATCGCGGCGAATGTCGCCTTTCCGAACGGCATGGTGGACCGCATCACCCCGGCGACCAGCCAGCGCGAGATCGACCATTGCCGCGAGACATTGGGCATCGACGATGCCTGGCCGGTCTATTGCGAGGAATTCAAGCAATGGGTGCTGGAGGACGATTTTCCCGCCGGCCGCCCGGCGCTGGAGAAGGTCGGCGTGCAGTTCGTGCCCGACGTCACCCCCTACGAGCACATGAAGATCCGCATCCTCAATGGCGGCCATGCGATCATCGCCTATCCGGCGGGGCTGCTGGACGTGCATTTCGTCCATGAGGCGATGCAGACCGATCTCGTCGCGCGCTTCCTCGACAAGATCGAGACCGAGGAAATCCTGCCGATCCTGCCGCCGGTGCCCGATACCGATCTCGGCGCCTATTACGCCCTGATCAAGCGCCGCTTCGGCAATCCGAAGATCGGCGACACGATCCGCCGCCTCTGCCTCGACGGCTCGAACCGCCAGCCGAAATTCATCGTGCCGTCGGTGCTCGACAATCTGCAGGCGGGGCGTAGCCCCACGGGCCTGGCGCTCGAAAGCGCGCTGTGGTGCCGCTACTGCCGGGGCGTGACCGATTCCGGCGCGGCGATCGCGCCCAACGATCCGGATTGGGATCACCTGACCGAACGGGCTCGGGCCGCCGAAACCGACCCGATGGCCTGGCTGTCGATGGAAGCCGTTTATGGAGGGCTGAAGGACGAGCCGCGCTTTGCCGAGCCCTTCGCGGACTGGCTGCGCATGCTGGCGGCGAAAGGCACCGCCGACACGCTCCGGACTTATCTCGGTTCGGCCTGACGCGGTCCCGGCTTCCGGATACGGACGCGGCCCGTCGAGCTTCCAACGCAGGTCGATCCGGTCGTTCCCGTAGCCGGCGGATCGCTTCTTCATGACGATTTCCGCGTCTCCGGAGCAGGTCGCATACGCTGTCGGCGCGTAAGGTTTCGCAAGGATTACGGATCGCCATGGCAGGGCGCCACGAGCGCGCTGGGTGATTAATCATGATCAAGTTTGTCATGTTATGATCCGCAGCCGGCGATGGTTCATCGCCGACCGCGCTCGATGGTGCCCCGCGCGCCGCGCGGCCCGTATAGTCGCGGTCTACGCGAATATATTACTCAGAACTACTCGTCTTCATTCCCGGCTTGGAAGTTTAGTCACGCATGCGCGCCAGATCCGTAGGCACCTATCCGTCCCTCGGTCGACCTTTCCTTTAGCCGCACAAGCAACTCGGATGAAACGTTCGACGCGGTCACCGCCTTTCTCGGGTCAGGCAACGAGGAACGCTCGGCTGAGCGATCCGCGCATTCACCCGCCAGTTCGCAGGGTGAACCGCGCATGCGCCGACAAAGGAGACGATCATGGTTACGACAGTAGGAACAGAGACGGACATCAAGTCGCTGGTTCGCGATCTCATCATCCTCGAGCACGACGCCATCGCGGCGTATGAAACCTGCATCGAGAATCTGAGCGACAAGAGCCTTGCAACGCAGGTTGCCGCCTTCCGCAAGGATCACCAGCAGCATCTCGACGTGCTGCATGAGATGGCTCGCGAACTCTCGTTCGATCCGCCGACCTCGGGCGACATGAAGCAGGTCCTGACGACGGGAAAGGTCGCGCTGGCCGGCCTGATGGGCGACGCCACGATCCTCAAGGCCATGAAGACCAACGAGGACGACACCGTCGCGGCCTATCGGCGCGCCGCCGACCACGGCGATGCGGTGCCGAAATCCAAGGCCTTCTTCGCCAGCGCGCTGGCCGACGAGGAGCGTCACCGCGCCTGGATGGACAGCACGGCGGCCAGCCTCTGATCTCCGGATATCCCGGCATCAGCCGGCCTCACTGAACCAGACTTACCGAAACTGAAGGGACAGATCATGTTTCACCATTCGTCCAAGCTCCAGTACACCGTCCGCGTCGACAAGCCCGATCCGCAGTTCGCCAAGCTCCTGCAGCAGGCGATCGGCGGCATCGAGGGCGAGATCCGCGTCGCCATGCAGTATTTCTTCCAGGCCATGGGCGCGCGCGGCGACGACCGCATCCGCAACCTGCTGATGTCGACGGCGACGGAAGAGCTGTCCCATATCGAGTTCCTCGGCCATGCGGTCGCGCTGAACCTCGAGGGCGCCCCGGTGAGCGCGCAGGAGGAAGCGGCCAAGGATCCGGTGGTTCACGCCATTCTCGGCGGCGCCAATCCGCGCCATCTCCTGTCCTCGGGCCTGTCGGCCATGCCGGTGAACGCGAACGGCGTGCCCTTCGACCTCAGCCACGTCTATGCCACCGGCAACGTCGCCGCCGACATGATGGCGAATGTTACCGCCGAGGCCGGCGGCCGCGTGCTGGCGTCGCGGCTCTACAACTGGACCGAGGATGCCGGCATGAAGGACATGCTGTCCTTCCTGATCGCCCGCGACACCATGCACCAGCAGCAGTGGCTGGCCGTGCTGGAAGAGATGGGCGGCCTGACGGCGTCGCTGCCGGTGCCGAACTCCACGCCGGAGAGCCACGAGGCGACCGAGCACTCCTACTACTATCTTAACACGCATCTCGACGAGGACGCCCCGCAGGGTCGCTGGGCCTCCGGTCCGTCCCTGGACGGCCGCGGCGAGTTCTCCGTCAAGGCGCAGCCGGAGCCGCTCGGCCAGAAGCCGACGCTCGGCAAGGCCAAGCCGAATTCCGGCGCCCAGACCGAGCAGATCTGAGCTTGAAACCTGCCGGGCGGGACAATTCCCGCCCGGCACTCCTTAATATTCGATGCGGCACGCGCCGGTCTCGTCACGCCCTTGGCGGCGACGGGGCCGGCGTTGTCGTTCGCGCGCTCTGGTTCAGAGCGGCAGGCTGAACTGCGTCGGGGTCTCGTTCGGCATACCCTCGCGTATGAGCGAGGAGAGGGCGACGCCCAGGAGCCGCACGCCCTTGTCGAAGGGCATGGCCGCGCCAAGCAGTGAGAGTGCGATGCGCTCGAGATCGTCGCGCGAGGCAACCGGCTGGACCGCGGAGCGGGCGCGGGTGATCTGCTGGAAATCGGCAAACTTGACCTTCAGCGTGACCGTGCGGCCGCGAATGGTGCTGGTCTCGCAATAGCGCCAGACCTTGTCGAGGATCGGCTGCAGCGCCTCGCGCATCTCGTCGAAGGCGAAGAGATCGGCGCCGAAGGTGTTTTCCGCGCCCACCGACTTGCGGATGCGATTGGCACGCACCGGGCGTTCGTCGACGCCGCGGGAGATGGAATAGTAATAGGGGCCGGTCTTGCCGAAATGCTCCTGCAGGAAGGGCAGCGATCTGTCGCGGAGATCGCGTCCGGTGTGAATACCGAAGCGCTGCATCTTGGCCGCCGTCGCCGGACCGACGCCATGGAAGCGGCCAACCGGAAGATCCTCCACGAAGCCCGGTCCCATGGCCGGTGTGACGACGAAGATCCCGTCCGGCTTGCGGTAGTCGGACGCCAGCTTGGCGAGGAACTTGTTGTAGGACACCCCGGCCGAGGCGGTCAGCCCGGTCACGTCCCGGATGCGCTGGCGGATCATTTCCGCGATCTGCGTCGCGGAGGGGATGTCGTGGAGGTTCTCGGTGACGTCGAGATAGGCCTCGTCCAGGGACAGCGGCTCGATGATCGGCGTGTGCTCGGCGAAGATCGCCCGGATTTCGGCCGAGATCGCCTTGTAGACCTCGAAGCGCGGCTTGACGAAGATCAGGTCGGGGCAGCGCCGCCGCGCGGTGACCGAGGGCATGGCGGAGCGCACGCCGTACACCCTGGCCTCGTAACTCGCCGCCGCCACGACGCCGCGTTCGCGCGAGCCGCCGACCGCGACAGGCCGCCCGCGTAGGGACGGATCGTCCCGCTGCTCGACCGAGGCATAGAAGGCGTCCATGTCGATATGGATGATCTTGCGCTGCCTGGCGGGCGCGACGGGCTGCGCGTCCGGCGTGTCGTCCACCGCCGGCATGTGCGTTTCCCGCACGATCGCGTTGTCTGGGGGCGCCTCGTCCATCCGCCTGCCGTCGTCACCACATCCGTCCGACATTCCGCCTGCGCGGTCACGCTGGCGGGCAAAGGCTCCGCGCGGCGCGCACCGGGGCGTGGCGGTTCGGCGTTTGTTCGACCTAGCAGAAACGCGCCGGACTGGCTGCAGCAAAACCGTGACATCATGTCCTGCCGTATGCCCCGCCTCCGGCGATTGGCGCCATGGCACGCCGCACCTAGATGTTTAGTCCCGGCATTTGGTGGATTGGATCGAGCGTGAATCGTTCTGGTTCTGAAGTCCATCGTTTGCAGATGAACTCGTAGGGCGTGAGGCCCTTCAGGGTCTTGAGGCGCCGGGCGAAGT
>NZ_JACSGS010000024.1:0-29838 GCF_014334315.1 Aurantimonas sp. DM33-3
GCAAGCCATCATCGACGCTTGCTGCGATGCCTGGAACCGCGCCACCAGAGATCCAAGCCGCATCCGGTCCCTTTGCAACTACCCGTACATTAAAGCGGTCAGTTCATGAGCGGGCCGGTATGACGTGCGGCCGTACGGTACAGCGACCGCTACTTTCTGAGAGCAGCCAACCGACGCGTCTCAGGCTGACCGAGTGACCAATTCACGGGGATGAATTGGTCACTCGGTGTGAATTAAGAATTTAACCGAATTTAGCCAGCACTCCGTTCCGATCAGGGAAGCACGCGGTAGGGGGTCGTCCCCTGAAGCGCATGCCTTACCTGGTAGGCTGCCTCATCCCAGGATGTTATGCGGCCGCCGGAAACGGCAACTCGCTCCCCGCGTGTCAAACTCGTGACATGCTCGACCCACTGGTCGCGATCATCAAGACTGCCATAAAGCGCCGCGTCTCCTCCTACTTCTCGCAATACCGGAATATCGCTCGCAACGACCGGCAGATTGGCACGTAGCGCTTCCGCGACCGGCAAGCCATAGCCTTCGTAAAGCGAGGGGAACAGGAGCAGGTTCCCATTGGCATAAGCGTGGGCCAGGTCCGCGTCGCGGGGCTGATCAATCCAGATCAGCCGTTTCCCGAATTCCCGGTGGGTACGGATCCGCCGATCGAGCGTCTCGACATGCCACCCCTTCTTTCCAAGGATTACAAGGCGAGCCGGGGATCCCTGTGCCCAAAGACGTTCCATGACATCGAGTGCGAAGCCATGACGTTTACGGATCTCGACTGTGCCGACCATCATGGCGCACGGGGCCCCGGAAAACGCTTTTACGACGTCTGCACTTGCGGCGCCTCCCGCGGGGAGGTTGGAGCCAAGGTGGAACCAGTTGACTTGCAAACCCGGCCGGTGGGCAATTTGCTCCGCTTCGAGATAGTCAACCACCTCGTCAGCAATGGCACGGGAGATGCACAGCAGGCTGTCGCTCTCCTGGGCCGCACGCCGGAGCCAGCGTTCGAACGCCGGCGGCAAACTCTCGCCTGTCAGTTCCGGATATCGAATAGGCACGAGATCGTAGACACAGGTATGGACGGTCCCGCCCAGTTTTCGCACAGCCTCAAAGAGCGGCGCGTAAGCCTCGTATTCGAACCAGCTTGAGTCCAGCATGAACAGCCGGTCGTTCGGTCGTACCTTGAGTTCTGTATCAAGGCTCTCCGGCGCTTTGATGCCCTCCAGTTCCAGGGCGAAGGCATCAGCCGTACGAAACGTGCCATTTTCCTCGCGGACGAACGCCTGGACGTTGAAGCCGTCTGCTTCCAGTGCCTTGTAGCTGGCCCGGGTCAGCTCGCGGACCACGCGCTGGATGCCAGTTTGAAGCTTCGTATGATAGGTGTGCGACACGTCCAGCAGAACGCGTCTTTCGACGTCCAGGCGTGAAACGAGTGTCGGCGCAGAAACAGCCAGAATATGCGGGCCGTCAGCCCCAACCGAATGATCTTTTGCGGCGTTGCCAACCGCACTCAGGTGCCGTCCGAGAGCCACGAGTGCTTGGCGATCCGGCCCGTAGCGACGCGCTCGGCGAATGATCTCGCTGTAGGCTGCCGCTGCCGTCGCATGGGAGTGGAGGGACTCCACATGGTTCCGTGCGCGCGTCTCGGCAATCCGTCGAGCCTCACCGGATTGCGAGGCCGCTTCACCAAGTGCCAGCTCTACGTCCGCGGCGTCCGGCTGCTCGGCAATCTTGGTGACGACATCGTCGGGGTAGTCGGCAAAATCCGCATAGGCGTTGACGATCACTCGCTTGCCGCAGCCCATGAGCTGCAGCAAGGCAGCTGACGTCTCACCGCGAGTGGTGGCGCGCAATTGCACCGCCGCGTCACAGGCTTGGCAATATGCGTTGAATTGTTCGGCAGGCAGGTGGCCAGTCATATGCACACGACCGCCTGTGCGCTCTATGCGGGCCCTCAGCTTGTCGGTCCAGTGGTTATCCGCAGCATCCCCCACCAGCGCCAGACAGACCTTTTCACGCCCGCGGGCGAACTTCTCAAAGCCATCCAGAACCGTATCGATCTTCTTGGTGGGCCCAACCACCCCGAGCGACACGACAAGAAACACCTCGGGATCGATGCCGAGGAGTTTGCGAGCCTCCGCCTGCGCCGCCGCGCCGTACTCTTGCGGGATGGAGCGTGGTTGGCGGACGACCTCGACCTTGTCACTGAGCTGCGGATAGAATTTCTCGATCAGACCTTTGGCGAACCGCGAGTGGACAATCACTGTGTCGGCAGCACTGATCTCCTGCCCACTGGCAGGCCATTCGTTGATCGCCGCGTCCACCCCCCCACGTTTCAGTGTCTCTACTGCAGCTTGCCCATGTACCGCTTCGAGTTCGCGAGGGAACGCCCCCGATCGTCCTTCATGAACGTCAAGCCAGGCCTTCAGATTGCTGAGGTAGACATCATGCAGGACCATGATGCCGCCACTCTCCGGCAACAGGGAAAGCATCTCGGTGTGGAAGGTGGAATTGCCCATCTGGTAGACGACGGTATCGAACGACGACCATGCTTCCGCAAGCTCGGCTACCGGTTTGACGGTGCATCCCGCTGTGTCGGGAGACGCGAGAGAATGATCCGCAAGAAACAGATCCACGTCGTTTTCTTTGACCAATTCGCGGAGCAGATCGGCGGAGTAGTCTGATATCCCACTACGAGCTGGAGGAAGCGGCGTTGTCATTGCTACACGTGGACGGGTGCTCGCTTCCCGTCGATCCCGCTCCTCAAGACGCTGTACAAACGCATTGTAGACACGCTCGGCAGATTTTTCCCAAGAGAACTCTTGTGCCCTCGCGAGGCTGTACGCTCTCAGTTCAGTCAGCCGGTCACGGTCGCTTAACGTCTCGGCGATCTTGGCGGCTATCAATTGGGGGGCGCCGGCGTCGAACAGCAGATCTGCGCGTCCGACGACCTCCGGCAGGCTTGAATTGTTGCCTGCCAGGACTGGCGTGCCGCAGGCCATGGCTTCCAATAGCGGGAGGCCAAACCCCTCATACACCGAGGGAAAAATGAACAGTTCAGCGAGATTGTACAGGAGAACGAGATCGTCATCGCTGACGTAGCCAGTCAGCACCAAGGCCGACGGATCAAGGCCGCATTGCCGGGCGTGCTCCAGCAAGGATGCCTCGGTCGTCCGATCCATTCGGCAAACAATGGCGAGTTTTCGGCTCGATCGAACGTCATCTGGCAGGCGTGAGAACGCCTCGATGGCGCCGTGCAGGTTTTTCCGGTGATCGGCGCCGCCGGTGTAGAGAATAAACGGCTGAGTCAGCTTCAGTTTGCGTGCGATCGCGTCGCGGTACCTTTCGGCATCCCCTAGATAGCGAAAGCGGCTGTCGACAGCGGCTGAGATATTGATGACCCTGTCGGGATCAATGCTCAGATGCTCGATAAGGTCGCGCCGCGTTGCCTCCGAGATCGCAAACAGAAGATCAAACGAGGCGTAGTGAGCGATGGCTCCGCGGTACCACGCCCCATAGTCCCGATCGGACAAGTATTTTTCCGAAAAGAGCAAGGGGATGAGGTCGTAGACCGTTGCCGTCCGGATCGCGCCTGAAACGATGTCTCTCGGGTATGGCGAAAGCGCCGCTCCTTCCTCGTATCCCTCAATCAGACTCGATACATGGATAATGTCAGGTCTCAGAGCACGCGCGGCCGCGGCTGTTGCCAGACCGCGCACCTGCGAGCTGAGTGCAACTGACTCCGAAGGGAGTTTATCTGCTGCCATCTCGCGATAGGCGATAGCCTCACCTTGGGCCCCAAGGTCCTGGCGAACCTCGATGCAGGCGTCGGGAAAAGCGCCATTCAAAAGTCCGACCGTCTCAAAAGGACGGTCGGATTTGGCGTTCAGCCCGAGGAGAGCCTGCGTCAGAGAGAGCGAGTAGCGCCCAATCCCGCGGTGGCGGGAATTGCGTGTCTGGCACCCCTGAAGGTCGAGGAGGAGTTTGGGTTTCAAATGCGGCATTCCCGGTTCAAGCCATCATAGACTGGGAGCGGCATGGAACCGCGTCGCACAAGGCGAACTAAGATTTCCGACGAGCCGCCTTGAGCGCCACGCGTCTCGCCAGTTCTTTCGCGGCAAACTTGATCTCGCTGCGCACGGCGCCAATGCGCACGGGGGCGGCATTCGAATGACCACCAAGCTTGGCGGCTATACCGCGTTTAAGAAGCCTCACGCGGTTCAAGGGCCGTCGCAACAGGAGTATCAAGCGCCAGCCGCGGCTGTTCTCGATCCGGGCCGTGTGCTCGATGCTCGCGTGGAGAGCGGCGTGGAGACGGTGCTCCTCCTTCGCTGCTTCCTCACGCAGGTCTTCCAGAGCCATCTCGCGATCAGCCACAATCTGATTGAGCTCGCCGATCCTGCTCTGCAGCGTTGCGGCATAGCCTGCCGCTTCTTCACCTTGCTGATCCATTCGCCGGAGAAGAGCTTCGTAGCTTTCCTGAGCTTTCTGGAGGGCTTCGCGAAGCTCTACGCTGTAAGCTAATTCGTAATCGTCGAAGACGTTCGCGGGGATAGCGAGACGCGGCGTGAGATCCGCGTGCTCTTCGGCGATGTAGTACCGACTGAGACCGTCGAAGAAGGCGAACGCGTATCCGCTCGATAGAACCCTTTGCTCCCACTTCTCGTGAGTTTGAATGGCTTGTGAGGGCAGGGTCGCCTCGATGACGAGGATCCAGGGGCGGATGCGCCGCAGATCGATCCCGGCCAGCACATTGTCTTCAAATCCTTCAACATCGATCTTCAGGAAATGGATGGGCCGCGCTTCGAAATCCTTGAGGATTGTTCCAAGGGGAAGCACTGGAACCAGCGTCTCGTGGATCTCGTACCCCTCGCTGCGATGGCCCTCGGCAACCTCCTTGTCGAGCGTCGAGAGTCCCGTCTCGTCGATGACGTAGCAGGTTAGGTTGTCTTCAACGTCACCCGCCGCCGCGTGGATATTCAAATCCCGCGGGCGTGCCGCGCTCAAACGCTTATGGAATGCCTCAACAGGCTCGATGTTCAGCCCTGACCATCCCCGATCGTAAAACGCCTTGGTAACGGAGTCCTTTTCGGGGTCGCAGGCACCGACATCGACGTAAGTGCCGTTCCAGACGTGCTTCAACGCGCGAAAGAGAATGACGTCTTCGAAATTCTGGGCGTAGGAAACGAACTTCATAATGGTATCAGCTCCCTCCCCACTTATACAGACCGCTAAGGCGTCAGAACTTCACCGTGTCGGTGCTGACACGATCGTAGTCGGCGCGGGCCATCATCCTTGCAAGCGCGTTCACGTCGGTCGCGGCATCCCAGCCGAGACCCTCCTTGGCTTTCGCCGAGTTACCGAGAAGCAGATCGACCTCGGCGGGACGATAGAAAGCCGGATTGACAGTGACGATCCGATTTCCGGTTTTCCGGTCGATGCCCTCTTCCGCATCGGCTTCGCCATTCCATTCAATGTTGAGGCCGAGTTCAGCACCAGCTGCTTCGACGAAACTGCGGACAGTCGTGGTCACGCCCGTTGCCAGCACGTAATCATCGGCGGTGGGCTGCTGAAGCATTCGCCACATGCCTTCGACATAGTCTGCGGCATATCCCCAGTCACGCTGGGCAGACAGGTTGCCAAGCTCGAGCACATCCTGCTTTCCCTGCGCGATGCGGGCCAAAGCGAGGGTGATCTTGCGAGTTACGAATTCGGCCCCGCGCAATGGGCTTTCGTGATTGAACAGGATGCCCGAAGACGCATGAAGGCCGAAGGACTCGCGGTAATTCACCGTGATGCCATGACCATACAGCTTCGCCACGCCATAGGGGCTCCGGGGGTAAAATGGCGTCCGCTCGTCTTGAGGGACCGCTTGGACAAGCCCGAACATTTCAGACGTCGAAGCCTGGTAAAAGCGCGTTTTCGGCGAATAGGTCCGGATCCCTTCGAGGATACGGCAAACGCCGATCGCATCTACGTCCGCTGTATAAAGTGGTTGGTCCCAGGAGGAGCCAACGAAGCTTTGGGCCGCCAGATTGTAAAACTCATCCGGCTGCGTCTTTTCGATCAGACGTAGAATTGAGGGCAATTCCGAGAGGTCGAAAGGAACCAATTCGACGTCGTGTTCAATGCCCAGATCTGCGAGACGGTGCGGATAGGAGTTGGAAGAGCGACGTACGCCGCCGTAGACCTTGTAGCCCTTTTCGAGAAGAAGCTTCGCGAGATAAGCTCCATCCTGGCCGGTCACTCCGGTGACAAAAGCGGTGTTGCTCATTCTGTCGCGCCCTTCGGTCTCTTGCGTCGCGTGCATCAACACCAGCCACTAGGTGCAGTCAAGGAGCGGCCCAGCGAGCTTCGGCCGACCCTGCATGGAGTTTGGCGATGATGCGGCGGCCAATTGCGTCGATCCGGGGTGTTGGTTGGCCGGATCCAACTTGTGTATTTTCACAGGCCTTGGCGCGCGGGGTTTTGTCATTCCGAAACGCTCGTCGAGCGCCTGCATGCCGACGCGACATCGCACATTGGACTGGAAGACGACAGAAAAATGTCGTAGTGTTCCACGTGGTGAGCGTTGCGACGCCTCCGGTTAATTCGGGCTACGAACGTTCTGAATCCTCCGGCTTTTTGGCAAGATCACCAATTGTAGCGTTGGAGGTAGACTGTGGTGACCCGTACCGCGCCAAATGACGACATGGCCCGGCAACGCCTTCGCAAAGAAGGTGGGGCATGGTTACGTCAGTGCCGCGAGGCGGCGGGGCTTTCCCAGAGGGAATTGGCCGAGCGCGTCGATGTTGGCTATTATACCTTCGTCTCGCAAATCGAGGCCGGACGGGGTCGCATTCCTGCCGAACGTTACAGCGTGTGGGCTCGCGCACTCGATATGAACGCGAAGGATTTCGTGCGCAACATCATGGCGTTCTACGAGCCTACGACCTACGATATCTTGTTCGGTAAGGACGATTCGGCCTGACCCCTCTGCCCGCCCCATATTTGTAGCTGGTGCTTCGGCACTCATCAGCAGATGAACGACGGAACGGCGTTGCGATGGCATCCATTCTCTCCTTTGCAAGACGACAGCCGGCCTCGACGCCACTGGCTTCGAAGCTGCCTTGGCAGAACCAGGATCTGGCCGAGCTTTACAGGGTACGCGACCGACTTGCCGCGTCGGGCCTTGCGGTCGATGTGGACAGCGGCGTCAGCGATGAGGGTGACCCGTGGTTCGTCTATCAGCAGTCGGGCACTGACAACGTCGTTGTGCATATTGCTCGCATCGATACGCAGATTCACGTCATCAATTGTGTGACGGATAGCATCTACGTCGGGTCGAGCTTTCGCGAGGTGGCCGACCGTATGCTAGAGGACGCCCCTCTGGCCCTTGGGAGCGAACTCAAGCGTTCGTCCAATGTCGTGCTTCATCCAAGTGCGTTCTTGACCGCCTTTGTTGCCGCGGCCGTCATGCTGGTTGATCTTATTGAGCATAACCGTGCAGAGGCTGCTGAAACGGCGGATGGCACTACCTCGGGGGGGGAAGGCTGGTCACTGCCTGGCTCAGGTGCTGCATCGGACAGCGGCGAGAGGCAGAACGAGTCGTTCTCGAAAACGGACGATTCAGATGGCATGCCCCGTCGTATGCAACGGGACAGTCTCGTCTCACAGAGTTTGGGCAACGTTGCGCCAACCTCTCCAGCACCTGGCCACGCATCAATCCCTGGAGTTTCACTCATTGATGCGACGACCGGCGCGGTAGGGGTCAGCTTGTTCGCCGTGGAATTGCTGCGGATGATCCACGCCGATAGGTCTGAGATTGTGGACCAGTCCGTTCATCTTTCCACGCCGGACATCGGCAAGGATGTGTCTGTCGGGAGCGTCGAAAGTCAGGCAAACGCATCCGTGCATATTGACGCTCAACAAATGGCGGTAATAAACGACATTGCTTCTGGCACCAGCCAACCCGGCCATGACGATGTCGGGCGCCTCGTTATAGAATTGCCTGCCCCAAATTCTGTCCCTCAAAATGCAGGGGCCGCCGAGCGTTCAGGCCCAACCGCCAATCTTGGCGGAGACGTAGTCGCCTTCAAATCCAACGTCTGGGTGAGCGATGCTTTGTCGCAACGCGGCGCTCAAACTCGTACAGAAGCCCACGAAGACAATACCTCTTCGACCGTGCCATACAGTGACGCTGCAGCAGGCCAAGTGAAGCACCAAGCTGTTGAGACGCTCAAGGTAAGCGCCCCTGTTGCCGCACCCAACACTACCTCTGTGCCCCCCTCCAGCAACATGGCACAGAAACCACATGAGGCCACCGCCGATTTTAGTAAGATTATACTTCAACTTTTAGGTGATGACGCCGTTACCGGCAGCAAAAAAGATTTAATCGATTCCATAAAATCGGCCCCCATCGTGGAATCCCTGGCTGCCGACGATTCCAAAAACATTGCCGCCGATAAAATCGGTAATCTTACGAAAATTTCCGACCATGAATTTAGGGCGGGTATAACGGATATTCTGAATTATACACCGGGCGACAATATATCTGTGCATGGATTTGTGCTTGGCGAAGACATCCTTGCATTTACAGACACGCATGAAGCGTATAAATACATAGAGAATTTTTCTATAGATGGTAATGATATCGTGCTTGGTAATGCGGATCATGGAGAGTTGCGGCTCGTCGGTGTGCTGACTGACTCCTTGTCGGCAGCAACTGAACCCGTAGCGATCGCAAGCTAATTAATAGTGATCTCAAGCTTACAGTTTGCTTTTTGGAGTGATGAGTTATCGGCGCCGTCAACGCTCTCCTCATTGATGATCGAGCGGTAGTATGGAGCGATGGCGCCCAATGCGACGAGTTCGGGACTCTCGCCGTGATCGCCCCCAGCTATTTGGAGGCCCCTAAACAAAAATGGATCCTGGCGGCTCCCCAGGTAGATAGCTTCGCGGTTGCCTTTCATGCCCAACTCACTGACCAGAGATGGGCGCTCGATCAAATTGCTGAGGACTGTGGGCAATTGTTCGAGGAGCAGCTCTCTCGCCGTGATTCAGCAGACCGGGTTTCCACATTTTGGCTCGTTGGATGGTCTGATAAGCATCAACGATGCGGGATCTTTCAATTCAATCCCCACGGGCCAGCAGGAGCATGTGCCAAGCCGGTGCGCGCGGCCGTTAGCCACGAGCTCGACGCGGACAATCGTGAGGCGCTCGAGGCGCTTGTGGTTAATGCTGTCTCGCCCCGGCAGGTAGATTTGGTAGCGTTTGGCCTAGCTCTTCTCGAGGCACAGCGACGCGTACCGGCGCCACTCAAGGCCGGTGGGCAGCTGCATTTCCATGTCGGAGGCTATGCTGTTCAGACTGAAATCACGCGGGATGGCATTCGACACGATGTTATCCACCATTGGCCCGATAAAATTGGGGAGAGGATCGATCCTTTTGGCTTGGCGCGGAGCGCTGTTAGTTAGATTAGGTTCAAACTTTCAAGCCTGACTTTCATCTGCCTGCCAACAACGTCGAAGCTGTATTTACTGATGATGGCGTCCTGCGCGACGCGTCTTCGGTGCTCTTCGCTTGATGCATGACTCGCCAGGTGGCGCATTGCGGCCGCAGCCGCCCCCAAATTCGGTTCAGCCCATAATTGCCCGCTCGATCCTGGATATTCATGAAGCTGGATCGGCCGCAACCGATAGGGAATTGGAAATCCTGTCTCGGTATTCAGGAAATCAGTGCTGCCAGAGAAATTCGTCCCGATCACCGAGCGTTGGAGCATCATGGCCTCAGCCATACCGAGGCCGAAGCCTTCTGCCTTGTGCAAAGATACATAGGCGTCTGCCGCGCATAGAAGGTCGAGCATATCCTCGCGATCGAGGTGGTCGTTGATTATTAGGATTCGCGGATCGTGCATTGCGGCCGCGTCTATGCGAGCGCGGATCTTGGGATATAAATCCGATTGTCCATTCGTTTTGATGAGGAGCTCGACCGGCTCGTCGCCTTGAGGGAATGCGGCGCGGAATGCTTCGAGCACGCCAATGGGGTTTTTGCGAAAAGGCGATGAATTGTAATCGAAGCTAAAGAGGAAACAGAATGCGTCTGTGCGAAGGCCAAACCTCTGCCGGTCGATTATTCGCGGTTCCAGCTTCCCGATTGCCGGAGGGATGATGTGGATCGTCTTGTCGTAGATCGGTGCAAACGCATCCGCAACAAATTGGTTGGGTGCCCAAATCTCGTCGATACGGCTGAGATAATCCCGCCAGGCTTCAGGCGCGCGGGGTAGCTCCCAATATGTTCTCAGGATGTTGTACGAACGCTCAACGCGGCGCGGCTCTAGGATGTCGAAAACGCCCGGCAGTTGGTCTGCAGCGACCTCGATGATGTTGACCTCGCGGACGTTGTCCCGGTCGTAGCGCTCTGGCATGTAAGGACCAACCAGCCGCGTCTCGATGTTTTTTTCGATCGGATGGATCGCAAAAGGAATGCCCGCAGTCTGGGCTGCCTCGAGATCGGATCGAAAAGCCTGTCCAAGTCCAAGGGCGCCCTGCGCGTAGCCTACAAAGAGGACGCCCGGAAGCACGGGGGTTGTTGACGGTGTGTGGGCGCCCTGCTTCCGAGCAACGCTGTTACGCCGCGCTACGGCTGTACGAAAGCGCCGTCCCCTTCCGGTGAAACTCTGCCTGACGCCTTGATCCCAAAATACGCCGCAGGCAGCACGCCACCCGGCATAGTCAATGGTATCGCCGGTGACGATGGCAACTGCACCCAAGCGGCGGAGGATCGCTGCAGCCAGTAGCCGGACTGCGCTAACATTGATTTGCATATGAGAGCAGTTTCTGTGGAGGGGACATCCGGTTTTCAAGATGACGTAGTCGGGAGAGATACCGCTCTGAGCTCGACGGATCAGCCTCCGATTTTCGACCAATCGATATTGAGGCTATCGCTCACACCGATCCCGTTCGAGCGTGATTGCGATTTTATCTCCTGCTCCTTTTTTGCGGCTGCATGATTGGCATGTGCAGACGCCAACTCGCCCACTTTTTTCAGGTGCACTGAGGAAAACAACTGACCATAGGCTAATGCGAGAACACCGGCCCGGCGCAGATCCAAAAACGCCATATCGTCAAGTTGGTTCAGCTTCTCCTCCGAAACACGGTGTAGCCCCTCCACAGTGCGCTTGGCCTCTCCATCCTGTAGTGTGATCGGCCATGGCTCGATAACGCCTGATTTCGCCAGCAGAGCCGCCGCATTGGCGAGCAAAGTTTCCCCTTTTGAGACCGTCTGGAGAAACGCCCACACCTTGCCTGCTGACTCTGAGAGCTCACCTTTCTCAGCAAACAGGGGCTCTCCCCCCTCATCCCCCAAAAGCTCGCTGCTTTCATCAATGCAAAAAACCTGATTGTCGTTCTCTGCAGAGCGACCGATCGCAAACGGATACACACGCAAGCTGCCTGGGACATACCCACCTAACCAGCGACCGTCAGGGCCAACGAAAAGGTTCTGGCCAGGCACTAGTCCCATAACCGCCACACATTGCCAGCCGTCGCCCTTCTGAAGGAAGGCAATCGGCAAAGACATTGTCACTTCAAGCAGTTCGAACCCTGCAATGGGAACCAGTGCAGCCGTGCGTGCGAAATTATAATCGCGAAAGCCCTGCCAGCGTTTGCCCTTGTGTCGTTCCCACGACAGCGGTCGAATATCAGACGGATGCGATTCTGTGCTGCTCAACCTGAGATCCTTCGATGTTCGTTGCACGATGACGGCAGACACGAGCCGCGGCGGCAAAGCCTCTTCCTGTCCAAGGCGTTCTGCGCGGTCAACCTCTGCCTGTGAGTTCAAAGGTTCCCCGCAGCGTCTTTCTCGAATGAAACAGACCACATCGCAGCGGCAAATAGGAGGCTCAATGAGTGCGGTGTTATCCCGCTGGCATTAGCCCTCCCACTGGGGTAGAGCGACCCCTGTCCCCAAGCAGTTGATTGACGGGAAACGTCATGCCCCTCGCCGCATATATCGGCATATTCTCTATGATCGTCTTTCTTGCGTACTGCTCTCTTGTACCGGGATGGCTGCGGCCGCAATCGGGAATGAGCGGCAACACGGAGCATATGCTGGCTTATTTGGTCGCGGCCATGCTGGTTGTGGCCATATTCAATTTCGCAGATACGATTGCGTTGCTCTCTTTGATCGTGCTCGCGGCCTTGCTTGAGATGGGCCAGAAATGGATTCCAGGCCGGACCGCAGCCGTCACACATTTTCTGTGGAGCTGCGGTGGGGTCTTGGCAGGCGGCGCGCTCATGAAGACCGCTTTGGCTGTTGGCGAGATCCTTTAATCTCCGCAGCATGCAAACATTGTGTGGCGTGAAAAATCGGTATGAACGGCGCTGTCGAGGCGTTTCCCCGGCGCCCTATATAGCCGATGAGATCCACAGTTCCACGCTGACCTGAGTTTCAGCGCGCTCCCAATAGCATTGGATTCAAAACCCCGACCTTGGGACGTTGCGAGGCGGAATTCCTACTGCTCGTTCATGCCGCGCGACAGCTGATCGGTCAGTGGCTTGACCAGATAGTTGATAAGCGTTCTTTCCCCCGTCTGGATCAAGACCTCGGCAGGCATTCCTGCCTGCAGCTTGCGGCTGTCCAGCTTTTTCATCTCTGAGGGAGGCGTCTCGACCTGAACCCGAAAAAATGGCGAGCGGTTGGGGGCTTCGATGCGGTCGCCCGACCGCGAAATCACCTTTCCCATCACGACCGGCGTGGTCCGTAGGTCCAAAGCAGAAAATCGCACTTCCGCTTCCTGCCCAACGGACACATTGTCGATATCCAACGGTGAGACCTGTGCCTCGACCAGGAAATTCCCGTCTTTCGGGGCGATTTCCATGAGTACCTCACCTGGCGCGATGACTCCGCCAATCGTTGTGACGGCGAGGGTCTGGATCGTGCCGGACTGGGGCGCTCGGATTTCCTGACGTCCTACAATATCCTTTGCCACCAGAAGCTGTTGCCGCAAATCGGCGCCCTTGGATTCTGTCTCCCGTAGCTGCGCGACGACTTCCTCACGAAATTGCTGGCTGGTCTGGATAATCTGCATATTGGCTTCGGAGATTTGTTGCTCCGAACGCCCGATTTGCGCGACGATGTCACCAATATCGCCATTTAGCTGTGCGCTGCCGCGCTGAAGTTCCAGCACCCGTGACTTGTTGGTCAACCCTTTCTTCAGCAGAATTTGGAGAGCCCCTAGCTCCTCTTGGATCAGGCCAACCTGGTCCTCCTTGGAAACACGTTGGGACTTCAACCCATCAATGATGCGATCGAGCTGGAGGATTTTCTGCTGTAAAAGTTCGACTGTGCCCACTAGCGTTTTGCGTCGCTCGTCAAACTCTTGGCGCTGACCCGCCAGAATTTGGCTGACTTTCGGGTCGTCCGCACGAGCTGTTAGCTCTTCAGGAAACGTAACGGCGTCGTCGCCATTCCGCTCTGCGTTCAGGCGCGCCTCAAGAGCAAGCTGCGTGTCAAGCTGGTTGCGCAGACGCATCACGGTGGCATTGGCTTGGGTGGGATCGAGCGTGATCAAAACCTGACCTGCCTCGACTTCCTGGCCCTCGCGAACGTGGAGCTCCTTGATAATCCCGCCCTCAAGATGCTGTATAGTGCGGCGTTTGCCAGCGATGATTACAGTCCCCGGTGCATTCACGGCACTAGCGAGGGGAGCGGTAGAGGCCCAGACACCCGCACCAAAAAACGTGGTGCCGACCACGGCTAGACCGAGGAGAATCGTTCCGCGAGCCGAGATCGGGGCGGTCTCCACTTTGGGGGCCTTGGCTTTCTCTTGTGGGGCGTCGGCGGTCTTTGTTGCCTTCGGCAAGCGCTCGGCGAGGTCTACGTCCTTCACCGTGTCACCCTCAGTCGCAACTGACAGATGATTGCTCATTTCATACCGTTCCTTTAGCCGCTTGGAGCGGCTTATTCGTGCCCCTCGCTCGGTAATCTCATATGGGCTTGGCAAACGCCTTAGATCTTCAAGCGCCGGCGCGGGTCATCTGAGTGACTTGGCCCGTCGGCTGCTGCTGGATAGCGGCGCCGGCGCCGTTCAATCGATCCATAACGGCCTTTGTGGGACCGTACATGGTGAGAGTGCCACCGGTAAAGACGGCGAGTTTGTCGACTTCGTTGAGCAGCGAAGTGCGGTGACTGATTACGATGACCGTGCGCTTCTCGGCCTTGGCTTCACGCAACGCCTGAGCCAGTGCTGCCTCTCCTTGACTATCGAGGCTGGAGTTCGGTTCGTCGAGAATGATGAACTTGGGATCTCCGTACAGAGCGCGAGCCAGCCCAATACGCTGACGTTGTCCACCAGACAGCGATCGCCCTGCCTCTCCGATGCGGGTGTTGTAGCCGTCCGGCATCTGCAGCACCATTTCGTGTACGCCGGCCTTCTTAGCTGCAGCCACAACCATTCCGGAATCGATATCGGAAAACCGCGCAATGTTCTCCGCAATAGTCCCAGAGAACAGCTCTACGTCTTGAGGCAGGTACCCTATGTGAGGGCCCAGAAGTTCCGGGTCCCAATTATCGATGTCGGCGCCGTCAATGCGAACATGGCCCGACAAGGGCATCCAGACACCCGTCAAGGCCCGCGCCAAGGTCGACTTCCCGGCGCCCGAGGGGCCAATCACGCCGATGATTTCCCCAGACTGGATCTCCATGTTGACGCTCTTTAGCGTCGGGACCCGCGATCCAGGAGGAGCAACGACCAGCTGTTCCAGACTGATGGCGCCAGTTGGCTCCGGCAAGCGCATGCGTGGTGCGTCTGGCGGCAGCGCGGAAAGCATACCTTGCATTCGCCCATAGGCCGCCCGGGCCGCCACAAACGTCTTCCACTGGGCAACGGCGCCTTCGACCGGCTGCAGAGCTCGGCCCATCAAAATCGATGAAGCGATCATAGCCCCTGCCGACATCTCGGCCTCCAGCACCAAATATGCGCCACCGCCGAGGATTGCGACCTGGAGCACAACTCGGGTGAATTTCGAAAGCGCGATCAAGACGCCACCGCGATCGCTCGCCTTGGCCTGCAGCGCAATAGCCTTGTCGTGCAGGACGCTCCAGCGACGGGATACCGATCCCATCATGCCCAGCGCATGCACAACTTCCGCGTTGCGAAGGGTCGTGGAGACATATTGGTTGGCGTTGATGGAGGATACAGAAGCCTCCTTCAGATATTTACGCGTCATGATTTCGTTGGTGATCGCCAGCGCAAAAATGACAACGGCACCGACAGTTGCAATCACGCCGATCCAGAAGTGGATCATGAAACAGACAGCGAGGAAAATCGGCATCCAGGGCGCATCACAGAATGTGATAATGGCGCCTCCGGTCAGGAACTCCCGCAGTGTATCGAGGTCGCGAATTGGCTGTGAGAACTGTCCGCCCGGAGATCTCAAATGGCCACGGAAAGCTGTTGCGAAAATGTCCTTGCCGGCGACACGATCGAACTTCGCTCCCGATCGCACAAGAATTCGCGAGCGGGTGGTTTCCAACATGGCTGAAACGAGTAGCAACGCCACGGCGAGGATGGTTACCATCACCAACGTTGTCTCATTGCGGCTCGATAGCACCCGATCATAAATCTGGAGCATGTAGAGCGGGCTTACGAACATCAAAAGATTGATGAAGAAGCTGAACACGGCGATGAAGAGAAAATTGCTTCTGCAGACGGCGAGATAGGCACCCACCGTTTTTTTCTGTTCCGATAGCGTCACATCAACCTCATGAAATCGCGATGGACCTTTCGGAAGTCCACGGACATAACCGGTATTCCGGTGCGGCAAGCCCTCGCTGGAACTGGAGGAGAACCCCTCCCTTCATACGCTCACTGCGTGTGCCAGCCAAGACTGCGCCCAAACTGGGCATAAACCAAAATTTGCCCAGAGCAGCAGGCCCGTAAGCCATCGTGCCACGCGTGAGCTCTTTCGATGTCAACCTTCGCCGAGGTGGAATCCCACCTTGGCGTCGTCGGCCTGCTCGATCATCAAGCTGCAGTTCAAACTCAAACCGGCCGGGGGGTGGGCAAGTTGCCATGTCCCCCATCATTGGCGTGCATAGATATCCTCAATACGTACAATGTCGTCCTCGCCTGTATAGCTGCCGACCTGAACCTCAATCAGTTTCAGGTCGATCCTTCCGGGGTTATGCAGACGATGGACGCATCCGATCGGCAGATAGGCGGCTTCGTTCTCGTGGTAGAATGTTTTCGTATCGTCGATTGTCACTTCGGCTGTGCCATGCACAACCACCCAGTGCTCCGCGCGGTGGTGATGACGCTGCAAACTCAGAATGCCGCCGGGTTTGACGCAGATATGCTTCACTTGGAAGCGGTCTCCAACGTCAATACGCTGATACCACCCCCATGGGCGGTGGATACGCAGGTGCTCGCAGGCTTCACGGCGGTTCTCGCGCTTCAGCTGAGCAACAATCTTTTTCACATTGGCCGCTTCAGCCATCGACGATACGAGGACAGCATCGCGGGTCGACACAACGACTACGTTGTCGAGACCCAGAACCGCCGTAAGCACCTCGTCGCTTCGCACGAAACTGTTGGTCGTATCGACCGCCACCACGTCGCCTTCCAGGATATTTCCATCCGGGTTTTTGCCCTTCACCTGGTGAAGCGAGTCCCAAGAGCCGATATCGGACCAATCAAAATCGACAGCAAGAACGCCACCTCGCGCTGTCGACTCCATCACGGCATAATCGATTGATATGGTCGGAGACGCAGCAAATTCCTCCTTATCGAGACGTATAAAATCTAGATCTTTGGTTGACTTCTCAATCGACCCCACTGCTGACGCCAATACGGCAGGAGAATATTCCTGCAATTCTTCAATCATTATCGAAGATGGGAATACGAAATTCCCGCTGTTCCAGAGAAATCCATTCGCGACATAATCTTCGGCATTTTTCTTGTCGGGTTTCTCAACGAATCTCTCGAGAGCATGAGCGCCGGGGCCAAATTGATGTGTGCTAGGCTGAATATAGCCATAGGCAGTGGAGGGATGATCAGGCCGGATCCCCAATGTCATGATGCGTCCTTGGGCAGCGTGGCTCGCGGCAGTCCGAACTGCTTCATGAAACCGTGCCTCGTCGCCGATAACGTGGTCGGATGCCAAAACGATACAGATGGCCCCCTCCAACCGTCGTTCGGCCATAAGCGAGCCTACCGCCACGGCTGCAGCACTGTCGCGCCGTTCGGGTTCGAGGACGATGTCGGCAACAATACCCCGGGAGGATAATTGTTCGGCGCAGATGAAACGAAACTCGTTGTTCGTAACGACGATCGGCCGGGCAAATCCCTCACCGCTCACACGATCCACCGTGCTCTGGAAGGCTGACATTCCGTGGTCGAAGAGTTGAATGAACTGCTTCGGCATCGTGTCCCGGGACACGGGCCATAGACGTGAGCCCGCGCCGCCAGCCATGATGATTGGAATGATGTCCGGCATTGACGCCATAACTCAGATCCCTGTGTCGTCTCATTATCCGGAGCATCCCGGTCACTGCGGTGCGTGTGCCATAGTTTAATCCCCGTTGCGACCGCTTATGGAAACGGCACGAATGCCATGGCATTCATCCGAGGGCTCAGCCCGGATGAATGCAGCGAGAGAGCGCGTATCACCGGACTTTCAGTCAGGTTACTGCCGTCTCCGGACGACTGCTGGAGACAACGAGCGGGATTGCCAATCGGTCGCTCCGATCTGAAATCGGGCCTGGCTTATCAGTCGCAGTGAGATTTCGGCAGATAGCGCCGACGTTGCCATAAGGTCAGAGCGCTAGTCACCGCAGCGGCGGCCTTATAAATATGATGCGCCACTAAATATCGCCTGCCCTTTTCCCAAAGAGCCAACGAATTTCCGGTTCAGGCCATTCCGCCATACTCCAGAGCGGACACGACCCCTTGCCAATGGCTCATCATCAAAGCGTCGGCTGGAGCGGAAACGGGCCATTCCACACGCAAGCCGATAATTACCTTACGTAATTGATGCAAACCACAACCATCAGTCGACGAGACTATATACATCATGGTTGCGTAGCGTAAACCGATTTTTTCTGTTGCTGACGTAAAGTCATTGCTGTACAGCTGCATGTCAGCGAAACTGCCCTGGCGTCAGTTGCGGGAGGCCCGAGAGGTTCGCGTGGTTAGGAAGGGGGCATCCCTTCCCAAAGTCGGTGCTACGGCACCCACCTCAGGAGGACATCGACATGGCTACCATTGATACGATCCGCCAATATTTCGCTGACATCCTTCAACGCTCTGGTCCAGAGGTTACGGACGCAGAAATCGCATCCTACGTGTCTGCCGTCGATACAGGTATTCTGACCCTTGCTCAGGTCCGTACGACGATGATCAACTCGCCGGAAGGCCAGGACGTCCAGGACGTCGTCCGTCTGTATCAAACTGTCTTCGGTCGCGTGCCGGACAAACAGGGCCTGAACGATCAGGTGGACACACTGCGTGGCCCGGCCACAGAATCCGATCTGGCCAATAGCTTTGCCAATTCGCCCGAATTCATTACGCGTTTTGGCGGCAATTCGGTGAATCCAGTCTTTATTAATGCGGTCTACCAGCAGGTTCTCGGCCGCATCCCGTCGGCTGACGAGGTCAAGTTCTATATGGAGTCCGGCTTCAGCGCTGGCCGTATTGCCCTTGCCTTTTCCGAGTCGCCGGAGTTCCAGGCTGCCTACTCCAACGCGGTCGTGACTTTCCTCAACGATGCCGGCCAGGGGACGGCAATCTACACTGGTCCGCTGGGGGGCACGATTAACGTCGGCCAGGCTTTCACCCTCACTCAGGGCACCGATGCCGGTCCGGACTTCACGGGCAGCGACAAGGACGACACGTTCAACGCTCCCGTGGAACAGACGGCCTTTTTGCCTATCCAGACCCTAAACAACACCGACAATCTGGACGGCAAGGGCGGCTGGAATGTGCTGAATGCGCAGTTGGTCAATGGCTTCACCGTTCCCACGGGCCTGCACAACATTCAAGAAGTTAATATCGAGGGCGCTCCCGGATTTGTTGTCCCGCCAGTTACGCTGGATGTTATCAACGCCGATACAGGCGCCAATGGAATCTCGAAAATTGGTTTCCGAGCACCCAGCAACAACGTGACGGTCAACAACCTCGCTACAGCACTGGCAACCCTAAGCCTGTCTGATGACGCAGGTGGAAATGCTTTCACTGTCAACCACGTCGGCACAGGTACCGACGGTAACTCCGATACGTTGGCTCTTAACCTCGTTAATAGTAACGCTGGCTCCAGCATTGCCCTGAACCATGCTGGTGGCGGGGCTGATAAAGGCTACGAGACTGTTAAGATCAGCAGCATGGGTGGTTTGGGCAATACGGTGGCCGTCACATCGACCCACGGCCCGGCAACCGTCGACATCGTGGGCACCGCCAATTTGAATTTGAGCGGTAACATCTTGAATGTTGCAACCGTTGACACTGTTGCGGCCGATACATTTACCGGCGACCTAACGGCGGCCTTCACAGGTACAGGTGACGTGTCCGTCGATAGCGGATCCGGTAACGACATGCTCAATTTTAACGCTGTCGTTGGCAACGTCACCGCAAACGGAAACGACGGCAATGACATGATGTCGTTCGGGAATGGCGTCAATGCGACCGCGACCGGCGGGAACGGCGACGACACGTTTACGTTCATCAATACAGGTGTCGGGATCACCTCATTTACCACTCTCGATAAAGTGGACGGCGGATCCGGAAATAACATTCTTGAACTCGGGCACGACCTGGGCGAACTCCTGAACGTCGGAGTTGGCGCGGGAATCGTGAACATCTCCCGGATCGTTCACGGTGCCGGCGACGCCGCAAACGGCAATGTTACGATCAATATGGCGGAGTCCGGCTCTGCCTTGGAGATCGAACTGGGCACAAATTACAACTTCAACGACGTCGCTGTGAACAATCTCAACAATGCAGATTGGGTCATTTACTCGGGATCCAACCTCGACGATCTGACTCTGGCCCAGGCTGCCCCGGACGGCATCCTAGACAATCTGAATCTGCGGCTGATGAACGGCGCGGATATGGATGACCTGATCGTAGGGCCGGACATAGAGGCTGTAACAATCGACGTGGTGGCCAGCACCGTGCCTGGTTTCACGACCAATACGATCGGCGATGCCGATGATATCAATAGCGATCTGTTGATTACCGGCAACGGAAACCTAGAGATCGGCACCACTAACGCCTACGACTTCGCTGGCGGCTTGGTTGACGCGTCAGCGTACACAGGCAACCTCAACATCTCGTTGGGTGCAAACTCTCAGAGCGTGATCGCTGGTACAGGGAACGACTTCATCAACGTGTTCAACTTTGCAACAGCGGATCAGATCGATATCTCGTCTGGGGGCAGCGATACGGTGGATTTCGAGGGTGTTACGCTCAACGCGAACCAAGCCCCCACCAGTGCCAACTTCCATAAAGTGCTAGGCTTCAGCGTTGCCGACGACATTATCGGGTTCGACGAAGACGACTCACAGTTCTCTCTAGACGCCACTGATAATAATGATGTCGATGATGGCGACGCAGTCAACATCGCCAATTATACAGCAGGAACTCTTGTTACATTTGCGGCCCAGAACGTGAATTTGATCAAATTCACGACCGCAGTGACCGGTGGAACAGCGGACGCACTATTTGATAACGCCATTGGTCTGGGAACGATCGGCGTCGCTGCAGGCACAAACGAGGTGATGGGCGTACTATATGACTCCGCCAATCAGCAAATGATGGTTTTCACTGTAGACGCCTCCAACAATAGTAATACTTTAATCCAAGCAGCAGACGATATTGACGTAGTTGCTTTCGTCGGCATGAGTCAGGCAGACTTCGATGCATTCAATGCGAGTAATTTCGCGTTCTTAGCGTAAAAGACACCTAACTTTCATAAGCGATTTGAGCATGATCCAGCCCCCGCCCTCTTTGTAGGGTGGGGGTTTTTGCGATGATACCGATGTGCCGTTGCGTGCCAACTCAACGCGCAACTAGCTCTCGCGCTGCGTGGTGTTGGGGCTGACGATCGCATTCCGGACCTCGGCTTCAGACACGGAGCGACCTCGGCTCAGGCCCGGCGCCAGCTCTGCCCAATGGCTGCGTATCGGTCGGCCCCCATTCGCCTTCCTCAAAAGCCCTCAGGGCCTTCTCGGCTGCCACCGCGTCGGCCGCTCGGTAATTGTCCTTCAGCGCGGCCGCGACGGCCTTGCGGTCCTTGTATAATGTGAAGTCGAGGCTGTGGCGCAGGAGATGGACAATACAGGTCTGGACGGTGGCTTCAGGGAAGATGGCGACGATGGCCTCGGGAAAGCCCTTCAGCCCGTCGACGATGGCAAGCAGGACGTCCTCAACGCCGCGGTGCTTCATCTCGTTCCTGACCCGCAGCCAGAACTTAGCGCCCTCGTTCTGTTCGAGCCAGAGGCCGAGGATCTCCTTTGTGCCGTCGGCGCGCACGCCAAGGGCGATGTGGACCGCCTTGTTTCTGACGAAGCCTTCGTCGCGGATCTTCACACGCAGAGCATCGAAGAACACGATCGGATAGACCGCCTCCAGTGGCCTGGCCTGCCAGGCGGCGACCTCTTCCAGAACTGCGTCCGTGACCACCGAAATCAGGTCGGGAGAAACATCGACGCCGTGGAGATCGTGAAGGTGCGCTGAGCCTGTCCTCGGGCCGGCGAATCCGGGCCCGGGGAATCTCCCAATTGCTCACGTCACGATCTTGCGGCCGTAGCCATTACGGCCGTTTCCGGCGCCGTTCTCGCCGGCCAGATGGTGATCCATCTCGGCGTTCAGGGCACGCTCGGCGAACGCCTTCTTCAGGCCGTCGAGCAAACCGCAGGGATCGAGAGGCGGTCGGATCCATAACCTGATGATACCCTGAGAACTCACCCCTATTCACAGTCCCCTCCAACTCTGCTAAATTTTCCTAGTAAAGAGAGGTTGAGTCTGTCTATGAGTCGTCAAAAGCCCATTTCTGGCGTTGCAGCCTTCCGTGCACGCCGACGCGCGGTCGGTGTCCGAGCCACGGAAACCCTGTTCCATGAGAGCGAGATTGCGCTCCTCGACGATTTGAAAGCGCGCCTTGGCCTGTCTTCTCGATCCGAAGTCCTCCGCGTGATGCTCGCAAAGCTGGACCCGGACACCATCACCCCGGCTGACGTCGCAAAGTTCGAGCAGAGCGCCGTCTGATGCCGGATTTCACTGTCGCTGAAAGAGGAATGCCATAGGCAAAGAAAAAGCCCCGAGCGGGGGACCGCGCGGAGCCTTTCCGAAGGTGAATAAGCACCCCTACGGATAAGGCCTTCCAGCGACATCGTCAAGGAAAATTGCGGTTCACCGCCACGGCGAAGCTTTGCCCAAGCAAAGGTTCACGATGACGGAACATCAAAGCTGTGCGCCTAACGGCGTACAAGTGTCGCAGCATGTCCTGAACTGCCAGGAGGCGCAGCCACATCCGACGTTCAAAGCACGCGCCGCGATTTGGCGCGATCATGCCGCCGGTCTGATATCGATCGCCGAAGCTCAACGCCGTTCGTTCGCTGTGGAGGACATGCAGGGTCGAACGGAAACAGCACGCAGAAGGCCATTGAGAGCACCGCCCCGGCCCCGTCATCTCAGGCCTGCCCCCAAAGCATCCCGGCAGTACGCAGGCAGCATGGCGACAACGGCCGCCAGGGACGACAGGCTGACACCTAATGCCAAGGCTATGCTGCAGGTGATCCGCGCACGGTGCGGAAAAGGCCGTGAAACATCGACCTGCAAGGCTACGCTCGCGTCGATCATGTCCAGGTCCACGCGGACAATCCGACGCTACCTCATGGATTTGGTTGGTTGGGGCTACTTAGAGATAGAGATCCGCCGTACCATCAACGGTCTGCATACAGGGCTCGTCATCAGGCTCACCGACAAGGCATTGCCGTTTTTCACGAAGCCCGCGGAGTTAGCGCAGTGGCTTGCAGAAACGGATCGATTTCCCGTGACCCCGTGCGCAATCGCGGCAAATCATAGGGTGACATTCCTGACACCCAAAAACGAACCTCTTAAAGATTCCTTATTAAAGAAGGTTGCTCGTCGCTTGGAAGGACAACGATGGCCACCGAACAGGTGATCTAAGACCCAGAACATCCTCGAGATTTGTGTGGAGTCCGTCGATCACGACGGGCAATGCGCCCATCACGATTTACAGAGGGACAGATTCATTGGAGTGATGAAGAAGCAGGAGGCCGGCACGAAGACGGCGGATATCTGCCGCAAGCATGCCATCTCCCCGGCGACCTTCTACAAGTTCAAGGCGAAGTTCGGCGGCTTGGAGGTGTCGGACGCCCGCCGCCTGAGGGCGCTTGAAACGAGAATGCCCGGCTGAAGCAGTTCCTTGCTAAGCAGATCTTCGACGACGCGATCCTGAAGGATGTCGCCGCAAGAAATTGGTAATGCCCGATGCGAAGCCGAAGGTGGTGGTTTCATGCCTACGAGGTGCATGGGGGGAACCAGTGTCGGGCGTGCCAGGCTCTGAGGATCGATCGTTCGACGGTGCGCTACACCAGCATCCGTCCGGACGATGCTCGATGGCGCGAAGCGATAAAGGCCGTGGCGGCCGCAAACAGGCGCTGGGCACGCGCAGGCCCATGCTTGTTCCCGATTGTGCCAACGCCCGCGTCATGGACGAATGACTCAATGAAGCGCTGTTCTCGACGCTCACAGAGGCGCGCCGCGCGATCACTTCATCGAAAGAGGATTACAACCACCATCGACCTCCCTCGGCTCTCGGAAACTTGCTACCGGCCGAGTTCGCAACGAAATTCACGATGGAGAATCCGGTCGCATGAGGCTAGAAATGAAACCCAGGACTCTTCCTCGAACCAAAGGAGTTCAGGGTCTCAGATCATACCCGACGTAAAAAGTGCGAGCAGCCATCAAAAGGCAAAACTATTTCATATCAGCGCTCGCACTTCTTCGGATCTTTTCCTCCACCCCGGCGATCGTTTCATCCATAACGTGCAGACATCTCTCTATTTCATCTGCCTGCATGCGGAGAAATTGCTCCTGCTCGCGAAGCCGTGCCTGAATAGACACCAGATGGCTTCGTTCGACATCAGGACGGTCATAAACCTCGATAATTTCCTTGGCTTCCAAGAGGGAAAACCCAAGCGTCTTGAAATGCAGAATGAGCTGTAACCTTGCCCGATCTGCGTGAGAATATATACGTTGCGATCCATTCCGTTTGGGATGAATCAATCCTCTGGCTTCGTAAAATCGAAGCGAACGCAGCGATATATTGAACTCATCCGCCAGATCGCCGATCCGATAACTATCCGTGTCGCTCATGGATGCTCGTCGACCCCTTACTGTTTCTGGGCATGACCCGACGTTAGACAAATACGGCAAGGATCGCGGGATTACAAACGAGGGAAGCACCGTACGACCTTATCTAGAGCCGCCAGTTGTAGCCTAGAGAGGTCCCGATAAACGAGGTCATCGCAGTGGAATGAAACCCATTTTGCCGCCCTCAAGCTTGCTGCCATCCTCATCGGGATCACCGCATTGAAGCGCGCCCGGTTTTCCGGAGACCTCAATTCCTGAGAGAATGGGGTCATCATGACGAAACCGGCATCGAAGAGATATTCGCAGGAAGTTCGTGAACGGACTGTCACGATGGTGCGAGAGCATCGAGCCGATCACGCATCGCCGTGGGAGGGGATTTCTTCAATTACGGCCAAGATCGGCTGCTCGGGCGAGACGCTGCGAAAGTGGGTGCAGCAGGCCGAGCGGGATCAAGGCGCTCCAAACGGTCTTCGGGAAACCCGGCGCGCTTCATATAATGCGTCCGCGCTCCAGCGACGGCACATACAACGCAAAGCTGCCTATTGCTGAACGGCAGAAATTACAGTTTCTCTTGACTCGCCTTCTGAATGCCAGGCCAGCTGGAAAAACGGCATCAGGAACTCCTGCCATTCGTGATCGACAAATGTCACCGTTAACTGGCCTTTATGATCATGTAGCGCGACGACAATCTCTCGCGGGAGACGGCGTCCTTCAACGAGCAGAAAGAGGTTTTGCGCAAGGGTATAGACCCGCCGCAAGCGCTCGATCCGATCTGGATCATCCTCCAGTCGCCAAGCCTCCATGAGCGGTGCGTATACATTAGCCAGATGCCGCTCTTCAAAGCTGTCACCTTCAATTAGGTGCCAATCCTCTAGCTGCATTTTACCCCTTTCGGCCGAAAACTGGCCTGCCGTTCTCCGACTACGAATTGGAGCTTCGTCAGTTTGCTCGGATTCTAATCTCCTTGCGCTGCGCGTTGTGTGAGGCGATTGGTGGTGCTCGAACACACGGGTCCTGACATGCCGACCAACTGTCGAGACAGAGCCTTGACCCTGCCAGCTTTCGTAACTCTAACTTACCTTTTCCTATCGCAGCGGAATTTGATTGCCATACTGATTTACAAAGGTCGCGAAAAGATCTGATTTCCAATCATCATCTGAAAATATTTTAACAATCAAGCCACATATTAGCGACGCCACTCGAGACGAGTAGCCGCTAACGAGTGGATGTCTCGGAGCCCAGCTCTGCAAACTCATCGTCTTACTGGATGACCAGTCGAGAGAGGGGGAATACCGTAGACGGGATGGCCCCCCGCGCGGATTTGGGATGACTGCCACCAGACGGGCGGCCTGAGGCCTGACAAAACTATCGCCCGATTTGGAGGAACCCGCTTTTCATGCAGTGGAAGCCACCGACATCTGCGGCAGATGCGCCAGCCGGGACATCAGTATGCTGGTACGAGCGAAGGTGCAGGGCGCTCAGCATATTAATATGGAATTAACTTCCTTGTTGACTCAGCGGAACATGTGAGTCGAAGCTGATTCGGTACAACTGGGAGGCCGAAGATGACCGCGCAACATTTTATCCAGTGGTTGGACGTAATGTGGCTGTCGGACAAGGAGGCAGCGCAGCGTTTGTCTGTCTCCATCGATGAGATCAATCGCTTCAAGTACCAGGGTGCCAGCAGCACTATCGGCCTCGCATGCGCAGCTATTGCCAATGGCCTTTCGGCATGGGTTCCAAAGCGCAGCTTCAGGATAAGTCAAAAGACTAGAAAGGCGGCATAGGCCTCCCCTCCAAACACGGAGTAGCGGTTGCCAGATGCCGTTATATAGGTGCTGACGAAAAGGCCGCCGCAATTCGCTTCAACGAGTGCGACGGCCTTGCCAATGGGTGGTCTTGCAAGATTCATCCAGATGGCACGAACGGAAGATAGCGCAGAACTGTGGTTTGCGGAACGCAAAAATGACCGTCCATAAAAAAATGTGGCAGTCAGCCCGGATGGTCGACCCCAACTGCAGTGGTCCTCGCTGAACTATGGTTTTCAGCCATTGGAGGACGAGAGCATGCGGCAGAAGAAACACAGGCCTGAAAGGATCGTCGTGAGCTGCGGCAGGTCGATCTCTTGGTATTGCAGGGGCAATCTGTTGCTAAGAGGCCGCCGCAAAAGGGGGGAGCGTCCGAAATCCGCGAGCACTAATAGCGCCGAACGTCGCGTTACCAGGGCGACGTCACTGACGCGGAGTGGCAGGTGATCGAGCTGCACCTCCCGCCGGTGAGCGTGACGGGATGGCCCAGATCATGGGCTATGCGAGAGATCGTCCGTGCTATTTTCTACGTCACGCGAGGGGGCATCGCATGGCGCCTGTTGCCGAGCGTCTCCGCCATGTAGCACGGTCTACCGATGGTTTGCGGCCTGGCGTGGCAGCTGCATCTTCAGGAAAGTCAACCACGCTCTCATCATGGTCGAGCGAGAGTGGACCAGGCGAGCCGCCAATCCACGGTGGTAATCATCGACAGCGTCAAGACCATCGAAGCGGGCGGCGTTGTGGGTACCATGCTGGCAAGAAGATCAAAGGCTGAAAGCGCCAAGCCCTGATCGATACGGACGGGCGAGCGTTTGTTCTCGAGCCGCATTCGACCAGCGTGCATGACCGGGACGGAGGCGGCACCTTGTTGAAGGCTTCCCGCCCTCTCTCCCGTTCGTCAAACGGCGTTCGCCGACGGTGGTTACTCCGGCGCCCGAGTTGCCGATGCGACGCTTATCGTTGTCTCGATCATTCTCCTCGTGCGCCGCACCGCCAGAGCTTCATGAGTTTCAAAACCGACGCTCAACGGCGAGATCTTCTATTCGCTGGCCGAGGCGAAGATCGTGATCGAAAGCTGGCGCCGCCACTACAACACGGCACGTCCGCACTCGTCATTGGGCTACCGTCCTCCAGCACCACAGGTCCTGCAATGGCCGGCTTCGCCACCCGGACCGCCTTCGCCGGCCACGCCAGCCTTGGCGCAAAAACCCGTCATGAACTAAGATTTGCCCTAGGCCGCCCAGTGAAAGCCTACCATGAGAAGCTGCCTACCCTGGGGAAATTCCGACGAAAGCTATCATGGTGAAGGCTCCTAGCTGTCCGAAGCGCTTGGCTGTTAATACAGCCAAAAAACAGCCAGCGCACCGTCGAGATGACCTCAAATTTCGCAAGGGACAAAGCGGAAATCCAAAAGGTCGACCGAAAGGTGCCCATAACAAGCTCAGCGGGGCGTTCCTCCGTGCGCTGGCTGCAGATTTTGAGGAACATGGCAAGGATGCGATCGAGGCGGTTCGTCTCATGAGACCCGCGGACTACATCAACCTCGTCGTAAGTTTGTTAGCACGTAACCGGTAGAACCGCCTCGGGCGCCACGGCCACGCTGGTTCCGCTTCGCCCTGACTCTGAAACGAACACACTTCGCCAGACTCCCCAGCGCATTTAAGCATTGAGCTGAGACGAATCCTGCAGCAGGTCACCGTCCGCCTATTGCGTCCAGATAAGAGCGCTTTCACCAGTGATATCGCAACCGATGCCGCATGAGTGGCTATGCCGGTAGTCGCATGCAAAGCGTCGACGCTTTGCGGTCAGACAACGGATTACGGCTGATCCCTGTGTTAATATATGTGTTAGATAGTGTTAAGCGCATACCGCCGGATCCTAAGCTCCTAAAAAGACAGCGAAATTTGGCAGATTTTCCGAGCGCCGGTAACTGAAACCCCGAATATTGGTAACTGAAACCCCGAATATTGGTAACTGAAACCCCGAAGTAGGCCCCTGGGTACCTAAAACCCCGAAGCCTCAGGCTTATCTGATACCCTGAACTCAATAAGCGGTAACTGATACCCCGAAGCTTGACGTGTGGTGCCTGAAACCCCGAATATGCAGGGATGGAATCAGAGCTCTCTCCGCCCCGTCCAGCGCTCGTGCCGGAGCGGCATCCGCAGCATGATCTGTTCATATGCGATGTGGCTGATGCCGTCCTCAAAGACGTCATGGCCAACATGGAACACCCTTTTTACTCGTTATCCAAGAAGCCCGAAACAACAATCCGAAGGTATGAGCATAAGGGAAAGTGGCTCGAGATAACTCCAAGCGTCAAAGGTCTGGCAACGATCTACGACAAGGACATTCTGATATACTGTATCTCGCAGATCATGGCAAAGCTGCGGAACAACGAAACCGTGACGCAACGTGTACGGTTGAATAGTCGTGACCTGCTCATGTTCACAAATCGTGGTACATCAGGGAAGGACTATCAGGCTCTAATTGAAGCGTTGGACCGACTTGAAGGCACCCGGATCCGGACGAACATTGTGACGGGCGATGAAGAGCAGATTGACGGGTTTGGTTTAATTGAAGCGTCTGCAATCAGACGCAAGCACGGTCTGGATGGACGCTTGCTTTGGTGTGAGGTCAAGCTCTCTGATTGGGTGTTCAATGCTATCAGGGCGCAGGAAGTCCTGACCCTGCACCGGGATTATTTTCGGCTGCGGAAGCCGATGGAACGGCGCGTCTACGAGATTGCGCGGAAGCATTGCGGATCTCAGGAAAGCTGGAAGATTTCTCTTCCACTCCTCCTCAAGAAAAGCGGCTCTCAAAGCCCCGAAAAGCGGTTTCGGCAGATGGTCCGGGACCTGGCTTCAAATGATCATCTCCCCGACTATGGGGTAACGTTCGATGACGAGCGCGATATGGTTATTTTCACCAATCGGGGATCGATGCGTACGGCCTTATCATCGGCAGAAGCGAACGAGCCTTGGCAGGGGCGCCTTGAGCCGGATGCTTACCATGATGCTCGTCCGTTCGCGCCAGGCTGGGATATCCATTACCTGGAACAGGAATGGCGGGACTGGCTCGGCGAGAACGATATCATCCCTAAAAACCCAGAACGTCACTTCATCAAATTCTGCAAAAGCTGGTTCGAAAAGCGTGGTTCACCCTGAGACAGGGTAATCAAAAGCTCGCGTCGAAGCGCAAGCGTCATCCCAGCCTCAGATTGCATACAGGATTAAGCCAAAGCGCTATTGTCATGATCGAAGTCAGACCAGCAGGAACGTTTAATGGATGTCATTTCTCTCTCCGAACGGTTCCATATTGCGGAAATGGAGCGGACAATTTGGTCACAGGGGCGGTTGGCGTATAGGGAGTTTGGCAGGCCGGACAGCAGCCCGTTCGCCGAAGGAACGTCCGAACATCAGCTTTGGATGAGCGGCTTCGAGCATGAGCAGATGCAGCGTCGAGGTAAGTGGCAGGCACTTCTCGAAATGCCGCTGTAGCAACGACCCTCTGAGTTTGTCCGTCATCTGGCGCTAGGTGTTTAGTCCCGGCATTTGGTGGATTGGATCGAGCGTGAATCGTTCTGGTTCTGAAGTCCATCGTTTGCAGATGAACTCGTAGGGCGTGAGGCCCTTCAGGGTCTTGAGGCGCCGGGCG